>CAMKSB010000116.1 GCA_946415335.1 uncultured Clostridia bacterium | reverse complement strand
GAATTTTTCAGCGCTTATTCAACAAGACTTCACACAGTTTTCATATTGATGCGGTTTAATAATAGTGTACTCAATAGACGGGACCGCAACCGTCGAGTATAATTGTTCTACCCTCCTCAATGTGTGCCGTCTCAGAGGCACACAGTACCCCTCATTTTTTACAGACAGGAAACGCCCGGATCACTCCGGGCGTTTCTGTTTATCGAAAAAAGATATTTGAAAAACGTATCATTGCAAATCTTTATGTTTTAATGTAGGGGCGGACCCATGTGTCCGCCCGAGCGGCATTTTCTGATTTAACCGTGTCCGCCGTGGAAACAAACGGCTTCCTAACCCGGGCGCACACACGGGTGCGCCCCTACAATTTTGTCAAACATTGTTCCGGAAAAAAAGCGTCCGGTATTATTCTACAGTCAGGAACTTGATCACATCCAACAGACCGTCGGCGACGCCGTCGAGCAATCCTTCCAGCTGACCGGACGGGTCGTCCAGATCGGGAACGAGGATCGTCTTGCATCCGGCGGCATGGGCTGAACGCACACCGTTGGGCGAATCCTCCAGCGCCAGACATTCCTGCGGTTTGAGTCCAAGTTGTTCGGCGGCGTAGAGGTAGATGTCCGGCTCCGGTTTGCCGTGCGCCACCATTCTCGCGCTTGCCACTACGTCGAAATATTGCAGCAGGTCAAGGCGTTCGAGATACGCTTCCGCTCTGTCTTTCGCTGTGGCAGTCGCGAGCGCCACGAGGAAGCCTTGTTCCTTGAGACAGGAGAGCAGCTCCTGTGCGCCGGGCTTCGCGTCGATGCCGTGCTCGCTGACGTAGGCGTCCATCAGTTCGACGCGCTTGTTGCGCACCAGATCGTAGTCAAAGCTTTCGCCGAACCAGCCCTGCAGTTTTTCGATCGCATAGGGACGCGCCATGGAACGGATGCCCAGCGCGTGCTCCGGCTGCATGGGATAGCCGTAGAAATTGCCTGCCTCGCACCAGAAGCGGACATACAGCTTTTCGCTGTCGAGTATCACGCCGTCCATATCGGAAATCACGCCGCGTATTTTCATGATTTCTTCTCCTTGTTTCCTGATAGGTTCACGAGTACGATGCCGCCGGATATCAGCAGCAGGGCGATCGCGGTTTCAAGCCGGAATACATTTTCACCGAGCAGCACGCCCGACAAGACGGTGCCGAACACCGGCACCAGCAGGTTGAATACGGTGATCTTGCTCGCCGGGTGGTATTTGAGCAGCGCCGTCCAGATCGTGAACGAAACCGCCGAGACAAACGCCAGCCAGAGTAAGATCAGCACGCCGTTCATCGCTTCAAAGCGCAGCCTGCCGCCGCAGCACAAGCCGACGATCAGCAGCACAGCGCCGCCGAACAAAAGCTGATACGCCGTGACGAGCACCGGATTCCTTCCGGCTGCGACTTTTTTGGCGAGAATATTGCCGGAAGCAGCGCAGACCGTCGACAGAAAGATCATCGCGTCGCCAAAGAGCGTTTCGGCAGTCACGCCGCCGCCTTGGTTGATGAAGAACACGCCGCCGAAGCCGAGCACGCAGCCGAGGATCTTCAGCCACGTCAGCCTGTCGCTGCGGAAGAACAGCGGCACAAAGAGCACCGTCAGAAACGACGCGCAGGCGGTGATGATCGAGGTGTTCGCGCCGGTGGTAAAGCCGATGCCGATATACGTAAAGAGATACTGCGCCGCCGTCTGCACGGCTCCGAGCGAGAGCACCGGCAGCAGGTCGGACTTTCCCGGCAGCACAAAGCGCTTATTGCTCACGCAGAGCAGGATAAGCACCATCAGCCCGGCGAGAAAGAACCGGCAGCCGGCAAAGACCAGCTTCGAGCCGATATCGCCGTCGTCGATCGCGAACGCCGCGTAGCCCAGCTTGATAAACGGAAACGCCGTACCCCATAGCAGGGTACAGAAGATCGCCGCCAAAACGGCGAAAACAGGTTTTTGTAAAACGGAAGATTTCATAAGGTCATATAAAGTCAACAATTGTTGCAATTCTCATAAAACGTGCTATAATAGAGGAAAATGCAGGGATAGCGGTGAATGGTATGCATTATGTTGGCAAAATCGATATTCAGATATTCCGGTGTATCAATCCCGATATCGTAACAGATGATGTCATTATTACTGACGAAAGAATATCACACATCAAAGAACGACACCCGAACGACTATATATAATAAGTACAATAAGAAAGGTTATTTGAGGTGGAAGATTTCGTCCCCGTCCACGCGCCGATGGTTTGACAGGACTTTTGTCCGAGAGATGCAGGAGAATGGGACGCCTGCCAAATAACCGTACCTTTCAGCCACTTGTGCTCCGGCATGGGTGGCTGTTTCTGTTTGTTAAAATCCAAAATAGGGTTTGGCGATGACCAAACCCTATCTTTTTATTGATTATTTCTTTTCAGCGACGACCTCGCGGATCACTCTTGCGATATGCGGCTGCGTCAGCTCGAATTTGTCGAGCAGCTCCCATGCCGGACCGCTATAGCCGAAGCGATCCTGAACGCCGATGCGCGTTACCTTGACAGGGCACTCGTCGGTGACGACCTGACAAACCGCATCAGCCAGACCGCCGACAACATTGTGTTCCTCAACGGTGATGATCCTGCCGGTCTCCTGAGCAGCCTTGATGATGATCTCGCGGTCGATCGGCTTGATGGTGTGGATGTTGATCAGACGGGCGCTGATTCCCTCTGCCTCCAGTTCCTTGACAGCCTTGAGCGCCTCGTTGACGACCAGACCGGTCGCGATCACGGTGACGTCGCTGCCCTCGTGAAGGGTGATACCCTTGCCGAGCTCAAATTCGTAGGTCTCGGGATCGTTGAAGCTGTCGATCGCCAGTCTGCCCAGACGGATATAGACCGGGCCGTTGTGCTCGATCGCCGCCTTGGTGGCAGCCTTCATCTCCCAGTGGTCAGCCGGATTGAGCACGACCATGCCGGGGATCGCGCGCATGATCGCGATATCCTCGATGCACTGATGCGTCGCGCCGTCCTCACCGGTGGAGATACCGGCGTGAGAACCGGCGATCTTGACGTTGAGCTCCGGATAGGCGATGGAGTTGCGGATCTGCTCAAACGCTCTGCCGGTCGCGAACATCGCAAAGGAAGCGGCAACCGGGATCTTGCCGGCGGAAGCCATACCTGCCGCGACGCCCATCATGTTGCCCTCGGCGATACCGCAGTCAAAGAAGCGGTCGGGGAAATCCTTCTTGAAAACGCCGGTTTTGGTCGCCGCCGCAAGGTCGGCGTCAAACACGACGATGTCTTTATTTTCCTTGGCAAGCTCGCAGAGCGCTTCACCGAAGCTCTCGCGCGTTGCCTTCTTGATAATCTCAGCCATCAGCACTTGCCCTCCAATCTGTCGATCTCAGCCTGAAGCTCGGCGGTCGCCTGCTCGTACTGCTCCTTGTTGGGAGCGGTGCCGTGCCAGCCGACCTGGTTTTCCATGAAGGAAACGCCCTTGCCCTTGACTGTCTTGCACAGGATCGCAGTGGGCTTGCCCTTGACGGTCTTTGCCTTGTCAAGCGCTGCGGCGATCTGCTCAAAATCATGGCCGTCGATCTTGATGACCTCAAAACCGAATGCCTCAAACTTTTTGTCGAGCGGCTCAATGCCGGCGACTTCCTCAACGGTGCCGTCGATCTGCAGACCGTTCTGGTCTACCATGACAACGAGGTTGTCGAGGTTATGGTGAGCAGCGAACATCGCCGCCTCCCAGACCTGACCTTCCTCTACTTCGCCGTCGCCGAGGAGCGTATAGGTACGATAGTCTTTCTTGTCGAGTTTCGCGGCGAGCGCCATTCCGCAGGCAGCGGAAACGCCCTGTCCGAGAGAGCCTGTGCTCATATCAACGCCGGGGGTGCCCTTCATATCGGGATGACCCTGCAGCATAGCGCCGACGTGACGCAGTACGGTCAGTTCGTCCCAGTCGAAAAAGCCCTTGAGCGCCAGTACCGCATAAAGGCTGGGGCAGCAGTGACCTTTGGAGAGCACAAAGCGGTCACGATCCTCCCACGCGGGATTCTTGGGGTCAACGTTCATCTCTTTGAAATAGAGATACGTAAAGATGTCTGCGGCGGAAAGCGAGCCGCCGGGATGACCGGACTTTGCGTGATACGTGCCGAGAATCGCTCCCATTCTTGCCTTGGCGGCAAGGATCTGAAGCTGCGTGATTTCTGAACTATCCATTGAATTACCGTCCTTTCTCTGAATCCGGATGGATTTTCGAGCGTTTTTCCGCGCGATCGCGCGAAAAACCGCGTAAAAGCGCAGAATAATTACCATTCATATTATACACCATATCGTTAAAAATTCAACACACATTTTTGTCCTTTTTCCAAATTCTCATAAAATACCTAATAAGCACCTTGAAACCGAAAGATTTTGTGTTATAATTATTGATGTAAAGACAATCAGTTGATGGGAGCGTTGATTATGCTGCTGACTGCCGACGTAGGCAACACCAATATCAAGCTGGGTATCTACGAAAACGACCGGCTCCATTTCAAGCTGCGGTTTTCCACCGACCCCGGCAAGACCAGCGACGAGCTGGCGGTGGAACTCTACACCTTCTTCCAGATCTACGCGATCGACACCGCCTATATCACGGCGTCCATCATCAGCTCCGTTGTGCCGAAGGTCACCCAGCCGCTTCGCGAGGCGATCGAGATCGTCACCGGCGCCAAGAGCCTTGTGGTGGCTCCCGGTCTGAAAATCGGCATGGAGCTGCGCATCGACCGTCCCGAGACGCTCGGCGGCGACATCGTCTGCGGCTGCGTCGGCGCTTTGGAAAAATACGGCGGCCCCGTGATCATGATCTTTATGGGCACCGCGACGGTCATCGCCTACGCGGACGAAAACCGCGTCTATCGCGGCGGCGCTATTGCTCCCGGCGTGGGCATTTCGCTCGACGCGCTTTCCAGCCGCGGCGCATTGCTGCCGGCGGTCGACCTGAAAGCGCCCAAGAGCGTGATCCGCACGAACACCGTCGAATGTATGCGCTCCGGCGTGATGTTCGGCACCGCCTGTATGCTCGACGGCATGATCGACAAGTTCACCGCCGAAGCCGGCAAAACCTGCAAGATCATCGCTACCGGCGGCCTCGCTCCCCAGATGATCGAAAACTGCTCTCACGAGATCCTGTTCGACGAGAACATCATCCTCGACGGACTCAACGC
>CAMKSB010000115.1 GCA_946415335.1 uncultured Clostridia bacterium | reverse complement strand
GCAAAGGCGGAAATGCACGACGTCAACATCCTGCTCGCGCAGGAAAACAGCTATCAGGTGGCAGTGCGGCTGCACGCGCTGCTGACGGAATAAGTCATGCGGTACTTCTACGACCTGCACCTTCATTCCTGTCTGTCACCCTGCGGCGACATGGACATGACGCCGAACAACATCACCGGCATGGCGAGCCTTCTCGGTCTGCAGATCATCGCGCTGACCGATCACAACACCTGCCGCAACTGCGGTGCGACCATCGAAGCCGGCAAGCGCAACGGCGTCGTGGTAGTGCCGGGCATGGAACTGACGACCAGCGAGGATATCCACGCGGTCTGTCTGTTTCCGACACTCGAAAAGGCGATGGACTGGGATGAATACGTGGACGCTCACCGCATCAAGATCAAAAACCGTGCCGACATCTACGGCCGTCAGGTGCTCATGAACGCCGAGGACGAGGAGATAGGGGAGATCGAGCATCTGCTGCTGCCCGGTACGGATATCAGCATCATGAACGCCTACCGCAAGGTGCAGGAGTTCGGCGGTATCTGCTATCCGGCGCATATCGACCGCGACAGCCTGTCGATTTTGTCGGTGCTCGGCGAGATCGATCCCTACTGCGGCTTTGCCACGGCGGAGCTCGCGGATTTCGCGAAGCTGGAGCAGCTGCGCCTTGTTCACCCGATCCTCGACGATCTGCATATCGTGTCCAGCTCGGACGCGCACTATCTCGAAAACATGCGCGACGCGGCGTTTACGCTCGAACTCAACGAGCCGACCGCGGCGGAGGTGATCCGCGTTCTGGATACGCCAAAATAGACAATCGGTGAAAATTGTCATATTTTATGATACCCCACTTTGACAAAAATTGCACAAAGTCCGTGATTGTTCTGCGCAGAACAAAAAACGACTATGATAAGCCCGGTTTTTGTCCTAAAACTCGCTGAATAATTTAATCAAAGGTAAAAATAATGTAGACTTCATGAACCATTTGTGTTATAATCTACTGTAAGTAAATATAATATTATTTTTTATAAGTAATATTTTTTTATTGGTATTTGACAATCGAAATCAGGAGGAAAAACAATGCAAAAGAAAATCAGCACAATCCCATTTTCAGGGACGCCTGAGCAGGAAGCAAAGCTCCAGGATGCTATCGCGCGTCACAAGGAAGATCCCGGCGCGGTAATGCCTGTTTTGCAGGAGGCTCAGGAAATCTACGGCTATCTGCCGATCGAGGTTCAGACGATGGTAGCGGAGGGACTCGGCGTATCTCTTGAAGAGGTCTACGGCGTATCCACCTTCTACTCTCAGTTTGCGCTCTCTCCAAAGGGCAAGTACAACATCTCGGTTTGTCTCGGCACCGCCTGCTACGTCAAGGGCTCCGGCGACATCCTTAACAAGATCTCCGAGCAGCTCGGAATCGGCGCGGAGGAATGCACTCCCGACGGTCAGTTCTCTCTGACTGCCTGCCGCTGCATCGGCGCCTGCGGTCTGGCTCCCGTCATCACCGTCAACGACGACGTTTACGGCAGACTGACGGTCGACGACGTACCGTATATCATCAATAAGTATAAGAACGCCTGATGCGTGAATTATCCTTAAACGTCATGGACGTTGCCCAGAACAGTGTCCGGGCAGATGCAAGTCTTGTCACCATCATCGTCAGCGAAAGCGACAGGGAGGATTCCCTGCGCATTTCCATCGGCGACAACGGCTGCGGCATGACGGAGGAACAGGTACAGCAGGTCATCGACCCGTTTTTCACCACGCGGACGACGCGTAAGGTCGGCTTAGGCGTGCCGCTGTTCAAGCTCTCGGCTGAGCAGACGGGCGGCACCTTCGACATTCAGTCAAAGCCCGGCGTAGGCACCACCACCACGGCGACCTACGTCAAGAGCCATGTGGATATGACGCCGCTCGGCGACATCAATTCCACGGTGGAGATCCTCATCCGGTGCAACCCGGATATCGACTTCGTCTTCACCCACAGCACCGACCTCGGCTCCTTCACCCTCGACACCCGCGAACTGCGCGAGGTGCTCGGCGATGTGAGTCTCGACACACCCGACGTACTCGAATGGATCCATGCGTACCTGGAAGAACAAACCCAAATCATATTCGGAGGAGCGGAAAAATCATGAAATCTTTAGCTGAACTCAAAGCCATCAGAGATAAAGCAAGAGCTGAGATCGATCTCAGAAAAGAAAACCCCAACGCTGCGCGCGTACTGGTCGGCATGGCTACCTGCGGTATCGCCGCAGGCGCAAGACCGGTGCTCACCGCCTTTGTTGACGAAATCGCCAAGCGCGGTCTCACCAACGACATCGTTGTCACCCAGACCGGCTGCATCGGCATCTGCCAGTATGAGCCCGTTGTCGAGATCGAGGTTCCCGGCGAGGAAAAGGTTACCTATGTCAAGGTAGCGCCCGAGATGGTTCCCAAGATCGTCAACGATCATCTTGTCAATAAGAATGTTGTGACCGAGTACACCATCGGCGCAATGACGAAATAAGGAGGAAAATAATGTATCGTTCTAATGTACTTGTATGCGGCGGTACCGGTTGTACCTCCTCTAACAGCCTGACAATCGTCCACAAGCTTCAGGAAGAAATCGAAAGACTCGGTCTCAAGGACGAGGTCAATGTCATCACCACCGGCTGCTTTGGCCTGTGCGCGCTCGGCCCGATCATGGTTGTTTATCCCGAGGGCAGCTTCTATTCCATGGTAAAGGTGGAGGATATCCCCGAAATCGTGGAGGAGCACCTCCTCAAGGGCAGGATCGTTACCCGTCTGCTCTATCAGGAGACCGTTGAGGACGACACCATCAAGTCCCTCAACAAGACCGCTTTCTATGAGAAGCAAAAGCGCGTGGCTCTCCGTAACTGCGGCGTCATCGATCCCGAGAAGATCGACGACTACATCGCGCAGGACGGTTATGCGGCGCTCGGCAAGGTGCTCACCGAGATGACTCCCGACGAGGTCATCCAGACCATTCTGGACTCCGGTCTTCGCGGCAGAGGCGGCGCCGGCTTCCCGACCGGTCTCAAGTGGAAATTCGCGGCGGCTAACGACGCCGACCAGAAATATGTTTGCTGTAACGCGGACGAGGGCGACCCCGGCGCGTTCATGGATCGTTCCGTTCTCGAGGGCGATCCTCACTGCCTGATCGAAGCAATGGCGATCGCCGGCTACGCGATCGGCGCTTCCCAAGGTCGTGTATATGTCCGTGCAGAGTATCCCATCGCGGTCAAGCGTCTCCAGATCGCCATCGGTCAGGCGCGCGAATACGGACTGCTCGGCAAGGATATCTTCGGCACCGGCTTTGATTTCGACATAGAGCTGCGTCTCGGCGCAGGCGCGTTCGTCTGCGGTGAGGAGACTGCCTTGATGACCTCCATCGAAGGCAAGCGCGGCGAGCCCAGACCGAGACCGCCGTTCCCGGCTGTCAAGGGACTGTATCAGAAGCCCACGATCCTCAACAACGTTGAGACCTACGCCAATATCGCCCAGATCATCCTCAAGGGTCCCGAATGGTTCTCCTCCATGGGTACCGAGAAGAGCAAGGGCACCAAGGTATTCGCCCTCGGCGGCAAGATCAACCACACCGGACTTGTCGAGATCCCCATGGGCACTACCCTGCGCGAGATCGTCTATGAGATCGGCGGCGGCATCCCCAACGGCAAGAAGTTCAAGGCTGCCCAGACCGGCGGTCCTTCCGGCGGCTGCATCCCCGAGGAACACCTCGACATCGAGATCGACTATGACAACCTGCTCGCCATCGGCTCCATGATGGGCTCCGGCGGTCTGATCGTCATGGACGAGGACAACTGTATGGTCGACGTTGCGAAGTTCTTCCTTGAATTCACCGTTGACGAGAGCTGCGGCAAGTGTACGCCCTGCCGTATCGGTACCAAGAGACTGCTCGAAATGCTCGAGAAGATCACCACCGGCAAGGGAACCCTCGAAATGCTCGACGAGATGGAGGATCTGTGCAACTACATCAAGGCAAACTCCCTCTGCGGTCTCGGACAGACTGCTCCGAACCCTGTTCTCTCCACCCTGCGTTATTTCAGAAACGAGTATATCGCTCACGTTGTAGACAAAAAGTGTCCTGCCGGCGTCTGTAAGGAACTGCTGCAGTACACCATCGAGAAGGACAAGTGCTTCGGCTGCGGCATGTGCGCAAGAAAATGCCCGGCAAGCGCTATCTCCGTCACCGACTACACCGCGCCCGGCAAGAAGAAGCCCGCTTACGAGATCGACAACAACAAGTGCATCAAGTGCGGCGCTTGTATCGAGAGCTGTAAGTTCAAGGCAATTTACAAGGGTTAAGGAAAGGAGATATGAACAATGGAAATGCTTAATATTAAAATCAACGGCAAGGATTATCAGGTGGAGAAAAACACCACTATCCTGGAAGCCTGCCATCAGTTCGGTATCAAGGTTCCGACGCTCTGCTATTTAAAGAAGATCAACGAGATCGGCGCCTGCCGCATGTGTCTCTGCGAGGTCAAGGGTGCGCGCAGCCTGGTCGCTGCCTGCGTATATCCCATCGACAGAGAAGGCACCGAGATCTTTACCAATACGCCCCAGATCCAGAAATACAGAAAGACCAACCTCGAGCTTCTTCTCTCCAACCACGACAAGAAGTGCCTGTCCTGCCCCAGAAGCAATTCCTGCGAGCTCCAGCAGCTCTGCCTGGAATACGGCGTGGATGAGGTTGCGTTTGAGGGCGAATCCTCTCATTATGAGGAGGATCACACCACCCTGCATCTTGTTCGCAACAACAACAAATGTATCCTTTGCCGTCGCTGCGTAGCGGCTTGTAAGGAGCAGTACGTTTCCGTTATCGGCGCGAACAACCGCGGCTTTGACACCGTCATCAGCTGCGCGTTCGAGCAGGATCTGAACAACGTCGCCTGCGTCAGCTGCGGTCAGTGTACTGTTGTCTGCCCGACCGGCGCGCTGGTCGAGCGCGACGATACCGACAAGGTATTCGAAGCGATCGCCGATCCCACCAAGCATGTTGTCGTTCACACAGCGCCCTCCATCAGAGCCACTCTCGGCGAGTGCTTCGACATGCCCATCGGCACCAATGTCAAGGGCAAGATGGTCGCTGCTCTCAAGCTGCTCGGCTTTGACAAGGTATTCGACACCAACTTCGGCGCCGACCTCACCATCATGGAAGAGGGCACCGAGTTTATCC
>CAMKSB010000114.1 GCA_946415335.1 uncultured Clostridia bacterium | reverse complement strand
TATTTCAAAATTTCTTTTGTGCAGGTATACAATTTTTTGTTGTTCTGAATAGTTACTGTATAATATTGATTCAAAATCGCAGATGTGATTTACAGTTTTTTCAGATCGTCGAGCACGCGCGTGATGTCGGACTTGCGCGCGTGACCGATGGCGGTGCCGTTGAGCACGGCGACATAGCGGTTGTCGGAGGCTTCGTAGAACTCCGCCTTGTCGCTGTTGCCGTCGGCGTAGGTATAGGAAATCGTCAGCGCCGCCTTACCGGAGGGATTCTCCGCCTTGTCGTCGGCGAGGGCGATCATCGCCGTCTCGTCAAAGAAGGGCGAGAAGTTGTCCAGCTGGATCTCCTCGGTGCCGCGGAAAACCGTGGTGACGGTCGAGGTGGTCTCGCTGCCCCGGTCGTCCGTGACAGTGGACTCGCGGCTGCTGAGGTCGAGCTTGGTGTCGTTGATGTTCATCGTCTTGAGCGAGGTCATCTTGGGAGAGAGAACGTAATCGCTCTTGAGCTTCTCGCGGCCGGTGGTCACCCATGCCGCCTTCTCGGCGGACAGGGTGTAGACGACCTTCTCACCGTCGACCATCAGGTTGATCTTGCCTTCGCTGTCGGGCTTGGAAGCGGACAGCGCCACAGTGACGTCGGGATAGACCGCCTTGACCTTGGCGTAAGGCTCCGAGAGTCCCAGATCGGAGAGCTGACCGGCGGAAGGATTGACCATCACGACCTTGTCGGCGTACAGACCGCGGATACCGCCCTCGATCTTGCTCGACTCGCTCTCGCCGGCGATCATCTTGACCGGCTCGGTCAGGAAGTAGCTGCCGTTGAGGTTGTTCTCGGTATTGGGAACCAGCGTCACGCTCTCGCCGTTCGCGGTGATGGCGATCTCGCTCGCCTGCGCGTTTTCCTCGACCTCGGCGGAGGTGTTGATCGTCAGGCTGATCAGATCGTTGACGCCGAAATCAAAGGGAGCCACCGTCTGGGAGTTGACGACGAAGATCTCGTCGCTGTCGCCGAATTTGGCATAGGTTCCCTTGTCCTGCGGCGCGTCGTTGCCGATGGTGAAAACGGACTTGGTGCCGTCGGTGTATTCCACCGTCACCACTGAACGCGGATCGTCAAAGCCAAAATCGCTGCCGCCGTCGTCCAGTCCGGCGATCATGGAGAATTCCAGTCTCGCGGCGGCGTTGGCGATCGAGTCCGGTGCGCCCGTCTGCAGATCAAAGTCCTCATAGCCGACCAGCGTGTAGACTGTCGCCTCGCCCTCGGGAGTGTTGGCGGTCACGTCAAAGCTGCCCTGCTTGTTCTCGACGTGGATATTTTTCAGCTGCGACGGCGTGTATTCGATCAGGGTACCGCTCACCTCGCTGTCGCCGGAAGCGGCTTTCTTCTCGTCGGTGATCTTTACCTGATGAACGCCCTTGCTGTCGGTGGTGAGCCGGACGATATCCGCTTCGTCACCGGTCGCGGCGGAATTCTCCGCTCCGGAATTGCAGCTCTTGGGCAGGAATATCAGCAACAGCATCACGCCGACCAGTGCGACGGCGGCGATGATGGCGATGATCAGAGTTTTTTTCTTTTTCATTATAAATGCCTCCTGCGGATCCAGACGATGATGCCGGCGATCAGGATGCCCAGCGGAATAACGATCACAAAGATAATCATCATGGCGGTGGTGGTGTTGACATCCGTTACGCCCAGCTCGGAATCGGCAAGGCTCTTGCCCTCGATCACGATGCTTTCGTCGGATTTGTCTGAGATCGTGTTGAAGATATTCATCACATAAGCGGCGTTATTGAAGCTGTTGAGGTTCATGAAGGTGGAAGAAAGCATTCTGTCCGAACCGAAGAGGATCAGCCGGGATTCCGCTTCGCTTCCCTTCTTGACGCTCTCGGCGGCTACCGCGATAGGCTTGCCGGAGATCGCGTCGTTGAAATCCCAGTCATCCGCAGGTTCATAGGGCATCACGCCCGCGCGGTTGGATGTGTTGAGCAGCGCGTGCGCGCTGTTTTCGTCCGTGATCTCAAAGCCTCTGGACTGGAAGGCGACCACCGGGATATCGGGATTTTTGAGTTTTTCCTTATAATATTCGGTGTAGTCCGTGATAAAGGCGAACTGGCCTGCGCCGTTGAGCAGGTGATCCTGGCTGGTCTCAAAGACAAAGCCCTCGGTCAGCTTGACGCCCCATTCCTCGATCATCGCGTCGATGTTCGGCGTGTTGATATTCTCGTTGGAAGGAATGTAGATCAGGTTTCTGCCGTATTTCTCGCCGTTGATCAGCCAGTCGGAGACCTTCTTCACGGCGCTGTCGTCGAGGTCGACCGCCGGCGCGTGCAGGACGACAAACTTGGCGTTCTCGTCGAGCTCGTCGGTGACAAGCGAGATCTCATTGACCTGATAGGCGTTGTTGGTGAGCAGGGATTTGAGCGCGGTGTAGTCGCTCTCCTGGTTGCCCTTGATGAAGTCGACGACCACCTTGTCCTCGGTGGTGACGTTGAGGACAGCGGTGACAACCGCCTGCTCGATCGTGGTGCTCTCGAACTCGTAGTAGCCGTAAGCGGAATAGTATTCCTGATTGTAGGTGAAGCAGTCGTCAAGCGTCAGCGCCTGATACTGCTCGCCGCTTTCGACGATCGCGATCGTCGTCGCGGACGTCCAGTCGACGTTCTTGTATTTGTTGGTGAAGCCGGGATTCGTCGTGGTGTCGACGTAATCAAGCGTCAGCTTGCCGTTGGACTCGGCGACCATCTTTTCGAGCAGGTTCTTTGCCTGAACAAAGTACTCTCCCCTGCCTTCAAACTGGCTCTCGGTCATCAGGATGGTGACCTTCGCGTCCTTGTTCAGATGGTTCATGTAGTCCACCGTATCAGCCTGCAAAGCATAGGCGTTGTTGGCGGTGAAATCCAGCTTGAGATTGGGGAAACGGTCAACCAAAAGATTGGCGATAATGTTGATCACCACGACGACCGCCGTGACGATGATCACCAGCGCGATCGCCATGCCGCCGTGACGCGCCTTGCGCGATTTCAAAAACGCCTTGATGCCCTTTGAGGGTTTGTTGTTCTGTTCCATCATAACCCTCCTTAGCTCCAGCGTCTTTTCTCAAGCGCACGGACGGTGAAAAACAGGAACAGCGCCGTGACGCTCAGGAAAAATATCACATCGGTAAAGCTGAGTATACCAATGGTAAAATTCTGATAGTAGTTGAGGAAGCTGATCTTTTCGAGAACGGTTTTGATCCATTCCACGTCGATCAGGCTCACAAAGTAGCTCATCATGCTGATGAGCAGTCCGACGCCCATGCCGAGCACCGCCGCGACGACCTGGCTCTCGGTCATTGCCGAGATAAAGACGTTGATCGCGATCATCGAACCGCCTAACAAAAGCGTTCCCAGCAGGGTGCATAGGATCACCGACCACTGCGGCGCCGCAAAGAAGGAGATCACGACCGCGTACACCAGGAATATCGCGCAGCAGAGCGCATACATGATGAAAGCGCCAAGGAACTTGCCGAGGACGATCTCGGTCAGGCTGCACGGCGAAGTCAGCAGCGCCTGGTCGGACTTCTGCTTCTTTTCCTCCGCGAAGGACTTCATCGTGATGATCGGAATGATGAACATGATGATATAGAACATGTTGCTGAACACGTAGGTCAGGCTGGTGCTGTTGCTCGCGAACACATAAGCGTTAAAGAACAGTCCGGAGAAGAAGAAGAACACCGCCATGACCACATACGCGGTTGCCGAGCTGAAAAACGAGCCCAGCTCTCGTTTGAGTATCGCGCCCATCTTATCTGCCTCCCTTTCCCGCGTTCTGCGTGAGCTTGAGGAACATGTCCTCAAGACTCTCGTTGCCCGACTTCATCTCGAGGATCGGGCAGTTGATGCGTACCATCGCGCTGAATACCTCGCGGCGGATGTCGTTGTCTGTGCCGTATTCCACGCTGTATTCCGCGGTTTTCTCGGAGATATCGCGGAGCTTGACGTATTTTTGCACGCCGGGGATCTTCTTGATTTCAGCAAGAATATCGGCGGAATTGCCCTCGATGGTCAGGCTGAGCTTCTGCGACTTGCCGAGAGATTTGGAGAGCTCGTCGGTCTTGGCGTCCGCGACAAGTCTGCCCTCGGAGATCACGATGATCCGGTCGCAGGTCGCCGAGATCTCGGACAGCACATGACTGGAAAAAATGACCGTATGCTTTTTGCCGAGACTGCGGATCAGCTTGCGGATCTCGATGATCTGCTTCGGGTCGAGACCGACCGTCGGTTCATCCAAAATGAGCACCGGCGGATTGCCGAGCAGCGCCTGTGCAAAGCCGACGCGCTGACGATAACCTTTGGACAGATTCTTGATCAACCTGCCGCCTTTGTCGGAAATCTGCACCAAACGCATGATCTCCTCGATATGCTCTTTCTTAGGCAAGCGCACTTTTTTCAAATCAAACATGAATTCCAGATATTTTCTCACCGTCATATCCGGATAGAGCGGCGGTATCTCCGGCAGATAGCCGATCTTTCGCTTGGTCTCCCTGGGGGATTCCAAAATTTCGGAACCGTCAACGGTCACGGTTCCGGAGGTGGACGAAATGTAGCCGGTGATGATGTTCATCGTGGTGGACTTGCCGGCGCCGTTCGGGCCGAGAAAGCCCAACACCTCGCCGGTGTCGACGGTAAAGCTGATGTCGTCGATCGCCTTGATGTCGCCGTAGCACTTCGTCAGGTTCTTCACCTCTATCATGTGCTTCACTCCTTTGATATCACAAAAATAACCGAATATAATCTTACCACAAAATTTTTGATTTGTGTAGCCGTTTCTGTAATTTTTCAATTGAATTTCACATTTTGCGCATGAAATACGGCAATCAACACATACTAATCCGGGAAGTGATTTCATGAAATTCGTATTCGCCTTTGTGATCGGCGGCTTGATCTGCGTGATCGGGCAGCTGCTGATCGACAAAACCGGTCTGACCCCGGCTAGGATTCTGACGCTGTTCGTCGTTTCCGGCGTTGTGCTCTCGGCGTTTGGACTCTATCAGCCGCTCGTCGACCTTGCCGGAGCCGGCGCAACGGTACCGATCTCCGGCTTCGGCAACCTGATGGCGGAAGGAATGAAAACCGCCTTGCGCAAAGAAGGAGCTCTCGGCATTTTTACCGGCTCATTTGAAAGCGCTGCCGCAGGCGTCGGCGCTGTGATCGCGTTCAGCGTGTTAGCCGGAATGCTGTT
>CAMKSB010000113.1 GCA_946415335.1 uncultured Clostridia bacterium | reverse complement strand
ATCACCGTTGCGTCCGCGATATTGACGCTGCCGTTGCGGTCAACGTCTGCTGCCTGAAGCTGCGTATCGTCCAGCGTCACAAGCTCTGCGATGTACTGCTGCAGAAGGGTGACGTCTTCAATGCTGACAGTTCCGTTGCCGTCAACGTCTCCCATGAGCACCTGCGCCGGTTCCTCATAGGCGATCCATTTGTCGTCGGCAGTGTAGATCATTTTCTCACCCGGATGGATCACGCCGGCGTCAAACTGCTGTCCGTTGCTGTTGAAGATGACGTTGCCGTAGCTGCCGGGGATCTCGTACTGATAGGGGAGAACCAGCTTGTAAACGTCGTCGTTGAGTTTTTCCATCGCGACGCCCGGCCAGCTCTTGTTTTCGGAAGAGCCCCAGATGTAGGCGTTGACGGAAGTCCAGGCAGGTCTTGCCGCCTGTTCCATGTAGATGATGGTGTTGCCCTGTTGTTGCCAGCCGTTATAGGTCGCGGTAGCACTGGCAACCTCGGTGCCGTTCTGGTCGAAGCCTTTCAGGGTGACGACCGCGGTATCGTTGTGCTGTAAAGAATCCAGCGGGATCATAGTGCCGTAAACCGCTTCGCCGGAAAGGGCGTGATCGGCGTCGCCGTTGTATACGACCTGATAGGTTGCGGAAGCGCAGTTTTTGACGTAAGCCTTGACATTGGCGTTGCCGACAAGGAGATAACCGCTCTTTTGGGAGAGAGAAACCGAAGGTTCGGTGTAATCGCTTTCCTTGTAAGCCTTCCACTGTCCGGAAGCGGTATAGACCATCTGCTCACCGGGCTTGATAACGCCTGCGTCAAACTGCTGACCGTTGCTGTTGTTGAAAATGACGTTACCGGTGCTGCCGTCCAGTTCGTACTGATAGGGGAGGATGTAGCGATACAGTCCCTGCGAGGTCTGTTCCATCTTTACGCCCGGCCAGCCGGCATTCTCCGCGGTGCCCCAGATGTAAATATACGCCTGATTCCACTCCGGTCTTGCTTCGGGTTCGAGATATACGATGGTGTTGTCCTGCTTGACCCAGCGCGTGTATTCTCTGGTGACGGTCGCGAGTTCGTTGTTTTCCTTGTCATAGCCGGTCAGGGTGAGCGTTGCCTTCTCCTTGTTGCCGACGTTCTCGATCAGAATGGAATCGCCTGCTTTGACACTGCCGGTCGTAGTGTTGCCGTTGATGGTGAGCGCGTATTCCGCGTGATCGCAGCTGCGAACGGTGGCTTCTACGCTCAGGGTATCGGTCAGGAAGTAGCCGGAAGCGACAGAGAGGTTAACCGCCGGTTCGAAATGTTCCTTATCCTCGTCTGCGATATTGGAGTGATAGACGACCGCGACCTTGCCCGCCTTGACGGTGCCGCTGAGCACGCCGCCGCTGACGGTGAATGCGCCGCCGAATGCCTGATCGGTGTAGTTGCCGTCGGTCATGCCGGTCTGTGCGTTGAGCGCGATATCCTCGCTGCTTGCGTTGATGATCACAACGCCCTTGTTGTTGTCGCCTCGCTCGATCATCAGTACCTGATCGTTGCCTTCAATCGGGTTGCAGGCGGTCTGAGCGGTAGTGCCCATCTCGTTGCGGAAGAAGTTGACCGCCACGACCTGAGGATCCTTATACATATCGCTGCCTTCGGGACCGATCTTGTTGTCGCCCCAAGGGTCGTTTGCGCTGGAATTGTTCGGTCTGTCAAAGAACAGCGGTGTGCCGTCCTTTCTCGCGGCGATGGTTGCCCATGCCTGAATGACCTGCTGTGTCTCGGTCAGCTCCTTGTATGACTGGTCGTTGCAGTAGTTATCGTGAGATTCCACCCAGGTGACGGTCTGGTTCGCCTGTGCGCCGGACGGAAGCATCGCGTCCATCACGAAATCCGCCGCCAGATTCTTGTTCGCGATCGCGTCTCTTACGCGGAAGCCGGTGTAGGAGTTGGTGGTGTTCATGTAGTGGTTGACGCCGTTTTTGTCGGTGTATGGCTGGCTGTGGTAAGCGCCGAGACGGCTGCTGTCGTTGTCGTCATAGCCGGCAGCGGAATTTTTGTAGGTGTGCTTGCCGCCTTCCTGGAGCACCTCGCCATACTGGAACGCCGCGCCGTTTTGCAGGATCGTCGGCCAGAAGTCGCTGGCGAAGTCGTTGCCGTATTTCTCGGAGGTATCGTCCGGCAGCTCGATCAGCTTTGCCGCGTCATAGCGGAAGCCGTCGGCGCCGTTTTCAACGCAGTCCTTGAGGAAGTTAAGAATATAGTTCTGAACCTCTTTATTCTGCGTGTTCAGGTCATACAAGCCGCTCAGGTCATACTGGGTTTCTTCGTAGCGGTCGACCTCCGACCAGTTCTGACCGGGCTCTCTTTCGTCGCCCATCGGATGGAACGCCTTGCCGGGCAGATTCTTGATGTTGTCGGAAATCTTATCGTAGTAAGCTGTTGTGTGGTTGAGCACCGAGTCGACGATGACCTTTACGCCGTAGGAATGCGCGGTGTCGCACATCTCTTTGAATTGCTCCTTGGTTCCGAACTGATAGTTGCCGATTTTGTAATCGGTCGGCTGATAATGCCACCACCAGTTGTCGCCGCCGGAGATCGTCAGCGAACCGTCGCCGCCGTTATTGACCTCGCAGATAGGGGAGGTCTGCACAGCCGAGAAGCCGGCTGCCGCGATCTCGGGCATTTTTTCCTTGATGGTCTCGAAATTCCAGCACCAGCAGTGCAGGATCGCGCCGCCCTCGACGGTCTGTGCCAGACCGTTTTCTCCGGTATTGCTGCCGGTGTTCACCTCTGCTGCCATGGCGGATAAACCTCCTGTCAGGGATTGTGAGAGCAAAGCTGCGGTCGTCAGCACTGCCGCGCCAATCCGTTTGAAACTTTTTTTCATAATCGTGCTCCTTTCTGAAGTTAACAGGTTAAACGCTTAACTAAATATTACCCCACTTTTTTGATTCTGTCAACACTTAATTCGAAAATAAAATAAGTTAGTCGCTTTTCCACAAAACGCCAATGCTCAAACTATCAGAAATCCCCAAAGAATCTACATCTACGCAAGATAGTTGATGATGGAGCTCCCCGGGCAAACAAAAAAGGACAGCGCGAAACGCTGCCCTTTTGGTTACGATTGTATACCGGTAATCGTCCCTAACCAAGTAAAACGATTAACTTATCATTCTTCCATGTCGGCGATCATATACTGAATCGCGGTCGCGTCGTGGATCGTCACTACGCCGTCGCCGTCATAGTCGGCGGCTTTTTCGTCGTATTGCTCCGGATCGAGTTCCGCGAGCACCTGCTGAATGCAGGTCACGTCCGCAATGTTAACGGTACCGTCGCCGTTCGCGTCTCCGCGGATAAAACGGGGAAGAGGCTCGCGGTTGATATCGAAATCGCCCAGATTGACCATACCCCAGCCGTAGGTGTCGTCAAAGCCTTTGTCGCCGAGGTCGATGGCATACTCCTTGAAGATCTCCCTGACCTCTTCCTGATTGATGGACTTGTCCCAGGTTTTGAGCAGGGCGGCAGCCGCAGCCGCGTGAGGTGTCGCCATAGAGGTGCCGGAATCGAGCATCATGATGGACTTATGCGGCGCAAGGATACTCATGCCCGGCAGCGCAAAGTCGATGACGGAGCCGTAGTTGGCAAGAAGGCCGAGTTTGTTGCTTTTGTTGACAGCAGTAATGGTGATCACGTTGTCCTTGTTGGCAGGGTAACGCAGCGAAGCGTCGGTATCTTGGTTGCCGGCAGCCACGACCACGATGACATTGCGGGAGATCGCCTCGGCAATCGCGTCGTCCAACGAATGATAGGTGTGGTTTTTATCATCACCGCTCAGACTCAGGTTAATGACGTCAGCGCCGTGGTCGAGCGCGTAGTAAATGCCCTTGGCGGTGTCCGCCATCTTGCCGTCACCGTTTTTGTCCATGACCTTGATGGGGAGGATCTTGACATTGGAGGTGGTAGCGTCGGCGATAATGCCGCTGACCTCGGTTCCGTGATACTGGTCGTCGTCAACATTGGTGTTGTTGTCAACGAAGTTGTAGCCGTCGTCGGTGTAACGTCCCTGCAGGTAGCGGTTGGACTTTTTGATGCCGGTATCCATGACCGCGACTCTTACCTCGGGGAGTTTTTTGCCGCTGTTCTCAAATTTTTTCTGCAGTTTGTCGAGTCCCATGTGTTTAACGCCCCAACTCATGTAGCCGAGGGAGTAGTTGCTCAGGGATTCGGTGACAAGTTCGGCGGAATCATTGTTCAGAGATTCGGCGATGACCTTGTTTTCCTGCTGATAATTCGCCTGTACGGCGGTCGGAATAGCGCAAGCGGTCAGTGCCGCGAGCAGGATCGCAGTTATTTTTCGTTTTTTCATTGATATTTACCTCCTGTCTGTTTCTATTTTATCACAGCAAGATCGCGAAATCAATAAAAATCCTCTTGAAAAAGGATAAATATACGTTTATAATTGTATTATGATTGTGAAAGGAGCGTTTATATGAAAGTATTAGTTATCAACGGCAGTCCGCGTAAGGACGGCAACACCTCGCTGGCGGTCGAAGAATTTGTCAGAACGATCGAAGAACAGGGAATAGAAGCGGAGGTCGTCCGGATCGGCAGCAAGGATATCCGCGGCTGTATCGCCTGCAACACCTGCGCTAAACGCGGCTGCTGCGTGTTTGACGACGAGGTCAACACGCTCGCAAAGCAGTTTGAAGATGCCGACGGCTTGGTTGTCGCCAGCCCGGTCTATTACGCTTCCGCAAACGCGACGCTGATCGCCCTTTTGGACAGATTATTCTACAGCACGCCCTTTGACAAGACCATGAAGGTCGGCGCGAGTATCGCGGTAGCCAGACGCGGCGGCTGTTCGGCGACCTTTGACGAACTGAACAAGTATTTCACCATCAGCGGAATGCCGGTTGCGTCCAGTCAGTACTGGAATATCGTCCACGGCAGAAGAAAGGGCGACGCCCGAGGCGATCTGGAGGGCATGCAGACCATGCGCACCCTGGCGCGCAATATGGCGTTCCTGATCAAATCCATCGCCCTCGGCAAAGAAGCCTACGGCATTCCCGAAAAGGAGCCGTGGCAGGGCACCCACTTCGTCCGTGACGATTTGCTCGACTAATACTAATACCTAATAAAAAGTGGACAGCCTTTGCGGTCTATTTTCCGCAATACTTCGTTGTCGTCCTTGCAAGGCGTCAGCCTTGCGGCGTCCTTCGCCTCGTCTTGCGAAAAATATCCTCGCAAATCCAAGTCTACTTTCTATCAGGAATTAGTATAAAAACAAAGACCGGCTCTCCG
>CAMKSB010000112.1 GCA_946415335.1 uncultured Clostridia bacterium | reverse complement strand
CCGTTTGTCTGATCGCTTGACAAAATGCCAAATATACGATAAAATAATGAACAGATAGGTCTCAGTAGCTCAGTTGGATAGAGCGTTCGCCTCCTAAGCGAAAGGCCGGGGGTTCAAATCCCTTCTGGGACGCCAAAATGAATGGGAGCACTTTTGTGAGTGCTCCTTTTTCTTTGCCTTTTCACCAGAATCAGAGAAGAATTTTGTGCAGGCATACAGTTTTTAGAATTTGTTCAAACAGTGGTTACGCCGCTGGATCTTTTGTGTTATAATGTTGTCAAACTAAGATAAGGATGGGTGTAGATGAAAAAGTTATTGTCGATTTTATGTATCCTGTTGGCTGCGGCGATGCTGGGTTCAACGGCTGCCACTGCCGCCACGGTCGACGCGGAAGTTTACGCGGTCGGCGCAAACGGCGAGCGCATATCCGGTATTCCGGATCCCGATCAGCTGGACAACGGCGGTGAATATTCACTGATGGCAGGCAGCAAGGAAGTCATGACGGTCGGTGAGACGCAGGCAGTCGGCAGATATTACCACGTGGAGTTTGACATTCCCGATACCACCGAGACAGTATATCTTGCCGGACTGACCGCGGATAATGTTGAAGAGATACAGGATGAGATCATTCAGTCCTACGTCAGCGGTCAGCCGTTTGACATGACCAACCTTGGCTTTATCGACGCGGAAAAGGTGAGTCTCAATAATACGGACAGCAATCTTTGCTGGGCAGCCTCGACGGCGGATCTCCTCGCCTATACGGGCTGGGCAAAGCAGGCAGGCTTTCAGAATGAGGATGAGGTGATGCAGCTCTTTGCCGATTCCTACAGCAACAACGGTGGCTACGCCTATTACGGTCTCGCATGGTTCTTCAACCATGCCTCCATGACGGGCAATTCCGGCGCGGTAGCGGCAAAGGTTCTTGACTATCCCAATTCCGGCGGTTATCTGCGCAACTATGCATTTGATATGGTGGCGACAGAGGGATGGCTTCACACCGGCGCCGATTTGAAAATGCTCTTGGATCACATCAAGGCGGGCGACGGCTGCGGTCTCGGCGTGATCATCAAGAGAAAAGGCACCGCAACCGGCAGCGGCGGTCATGCCATCACCGGCTGGGGAATGATAACGGACAGCCGTTATGCCGACAGTAATCTCAATCACTATAAAGCGATCTTCGTCACCGATTCCGATTCCGACGTTATCGAAGGCCGCAGCCGCGAGGACGCGCCGAACATCATGAATCTTCATCCGCTCTATATCGACACCGACGGCTCCTGCTGCTTTGATTACGACGACCAAATTACCGCGGAGATGGATGATGTGGTCTATCTGACGCCCTACAGCAAAAATCTGCCGAAGGAAACCGAATTCGGCGCTATGCGCAACAAAGCGCTCTATCCCGACCTTACCTTCTCCGGTCTCAAGCTCACGGATAACGCGCTCAAAGACATGGTCGGAAAGACGATGGAATCCGGTACGACCGCGGTTTTGAAAACCTATGTCGCCAATCTTTCCGACAAGAATTTCAGCCGCAAGATCACCCTTGATTTCGAGATAAAGAATCAGGATCAGGAGACAGTGCTCAGTGAAAGTTATGACTTGGGCAGCAGCCTTGAAGCGCGTAATAATTCTGCTCTGTATACCGCCAGACTGAGAAACGCGCCTGCCGGCGATTACACCGTCACCTGCACGGTCAACAAGAAGCATACGGATAATGAAGCGTTCTACTATAACAACACCAGAACCATGACCTTCCGCCTTCGTGACAGTTGCAAGCTGGGCGACGTCAACGGCGACGGTACGCTGGATGTGCAGGACGTCACGATGCTCCAGAAGTACCTTGTCGATTATCAGGTCGGCTGGAACGAGAAGGCAGCCGAACGCGCTGCCATCCGAGGCGACGAGCCTTCCATCGCCGACGCCACGCTGATCCAGGGTCACCTGACCGAAATGGAAACCTCCTATCCGATCGGCGAAAAAACGCTCTATACCATGATATGACCGAACGCGCATGAACGCTATTTGTTCATGCGCGTTTTTTTATTGACAGATGAAAAATTAACTTGAACAATCCTCTTGAATAGCGTATAATTGTATTAAAAATCAGCCGAATCTTAACACAAAACACGCAAGAGGTGCTACATGTCCGCTTATCAGGAAACAAAGATCCACGGCACGCACGCTTTCCCTTATGTCGTATACATGGGCTTGCTGCCCGAATATATCAGCGGTTTTCCGTTTCACTGGCACGAGGAAATGGAGATCATCGCTGTTCGTGAAGGAACCGTCGACGTCACTGTCCGCAATACGGAATACGTGGTTCACAGCGGCGATCTGGTGCTGATCCAGCCGCAGATGATCCATGCCATCAAGCAGCACGGGGAAGAGAAGGCGCTGTATTTCAATATCCTGTTCCGTTTTTCCATGCTCGAAAGCAGCGCGGATGACGTCTGCCGTGAAAAATATCTGGAACCGCTGAGCAGTCACAAACTGCTTATGCCGGAGCTGATCGGGAGCGAACTTCCGCTGAATCGGGCGATCATGCCGCTGGTGCAGTCCTTGTTGCGAGAACCGCATCAGCAGCGCCATCAGGAAGAATTGCTCATCAAGGCGCGTCTCTTTGAGATCATGCACCATATCATGCCGTACTGCAGCCGATCCGATAAGAGCCGCGAATACGAGGATATCATCTACGACAAACTCAAACGCTCGCTGGAATATATGGAGGAAAACTTCGTTGACAACATCTCCGTCGAGGAGGTCGCCGCCATCAGCAATTATTCCGAGAGCCATTTCTCGAAGCTCTTCAAGCAGCTGACCGGCATCTCCTTTGCGCAGTATCTCAAAAACTACCGGCTGGAGATGGCAGCCGACCAACTGCTGAACAGCACCGGGAAGGTGTCCGAGATCGCCATGTCCTGCGGCTTCAGCAACCTGTCCTATTTCTCGCGGGCGTTCTGTCATAAGTACGGCGTCACGCCGTCCGAATTTCGTCAGCAGCACAGACAATAGCGCAAAAAAATCCGCGGTCAGACCGCGGATTTTATCATTAAATGATCTTTAGTGACTGCAGACCACTGAGCACATACATCAGGATGAACAGACCGACGACGACATACATCAGGGGATTGATCTCCCTGATCTTGCCTCTGGCAAACTTGACGATCACGTAGGAGATAAAGCCGAACGCGATGCCGTCGGTGATGGACCAGAAGAAGGGCATACCCACGACCGTGAAGAAACAGGGGAAGGCGATTTCGAGGTCATCCCATTGCACATCCTTGAGGGAAGAACACATCATGATGCCGACGACGATCAGTACGGGCGCAGTAGCCGCCTCGGGAATCAGACCGGCGATCGGGGAGAGGAAAAGCGCCAGCACAAAGCAGATGCCGGTAACGGTCGAGGTCAGACCGGTGCGGCCGCCTGCGGCAATGCCGGAAGTGGATTCTATGTAGGTGGAGATGGTGGAGGTACCGAAGACCGCGCCGACAGTGGTAGCCAATGCGTCCGCGAGCATAGCTCTTTCCAGCTTGGGGAGGTTGCCGTTTTCGTCAAGGAGCCCTGCTTTGTCGGCAGCGCCGATCAGGGTGCCGATCGTGTCGAACATGTCTACCAGCATCAGCGTGACGATTACCGCCAGCAAAGAGGCGAGCGGCACGGAGAACAACTCGCCAAAGCCGACGAAGCATTGTCCGAACATCGAGAAGTCAAGCGCCGGGACCCAGTTAGTGGGAGCGGTCACGCCCATGTCAATGCCAAATACGAACTGACAGATGCAGCCGACGACGGAGGTCGAGATCATGCCGATGAAAAGGGCTGCCTTCGCTTGCTTGACGACCAGAATGGTGGTAATGATCAGACCGAAAAGTGCCAGAATGACCTTGGGATCGGCAAAGCTGCCGAGGTCAAGCGCAGTGGGAGCGCCCTTGCTCTCGCCGATGACGATGCCGCAGTTGGTAAAGCCGATGATCGCGATAAACATGCCGATACCGGCGGAGATCGATTTTTTCAGACTATAAGGAATCGAATTGACGATAGCGGCTCTTGCGCCGGTGACGGTCAGCAGAATGAATAAAATACCGCCGAGGAATACCGCCGCAAGCGCTGCCCTGGCAGAAAGACCGAAGCCAAGACAGAGTGTATAGGCGAATATCGCGTTCAGGCCAAGACCGGGAGCCTGCGCCAAGGGATAGTTAGACAGCCAGCCGATCAGCCATGTACCGATTGCCGCACCGATGCAGGTAGCGGTGATGACCGCCGTATCCTCCATGACTCCGGGCAGGTTCGCCAAAGCAGGATTGCTTTTGCCGATGACGGTGGGATTCAGAAAGATGATGTACGCCATGGTCAAAAAGGTCGTCAGACCGGCGATGATCTCAGTCCTGATATTCGTACCGTGCTTTTTCAGGTGAAAAAGTTTTTCCAAAGAGATGTTCCCCCTCATATTGTTTTTCGGAAACCTATTCCTAGTAAATATTATAGCAAAAACAGGGATTAATTCAAGTCTTTTCGGGAAAAATGACGACGTTTCAGCAGGCAATTTGTAAAATAAAAAAATTTCAAAAACACTCTTGCCAATCACGGAAATGTATGCTATAATATTATTTGTTTCTGGAGCATTGCTCCTCTGTTACAAAATATAAGGGCCATTAGCTCAGCTGGGAGAGCGCCAGGTTCGCAATCTGGAGGTCAGGGGTTCGATCCCCCTATGGTCCACCATATAGATTCAGGACGGAGATATTTTATATCTCCGTCCTGAACTATTTTAGTTAAGTGGACCATAGGGGGATCGAACAGGGCGTGCCTGTGATTTAAGCTGCGCGCAAATCACAGGTAAAATCGTTTCAGTGAAACGATTTTAGCCCGCCGCGTTGCAGAAACTTAACCAATCCCACACACCGCAGCAAGCGAGCATAAACACTTGAATCAAGCAAACTCACATATGGTTTTTGAGTATCATCACGATACTCCCTCTTTTCATGTCTATAGCAAAAAGCCCGCCTGCTCACACTTTGGTGAACAGGCGGGTAAATTTTATGCTGTAATAGGATAGCTCTCTGTCTCCTCCATACCGAGGAAGAACTGGCGGATATTCATATTTAGTTCTATATTTAGTTCATAGTTGCGGTAAACATCAACTCGTTTGATCATCGAATTGACGATCATTTTCTTCGCTTCGATCGGAGCGTTGTCGTACAAGCTCGACTTTGTTACTGTAAAAAAGAGAGTGTAATACAAAATTATTTCAGCAGCTCGTGCGCGTCAATGCCGAAGACGTCGGCAATC
>CAMKSB010000111.1 GCA_946415335.1 uncultured Clostridia bacterium | reverse complement strand
TCTCTACGCCGGGCTGGTTGAAGGGATTCACGCCCAGCATGTAGCCGGAGATCGCACAAGCCTTCTCGAAAAAGTAGATCAGATAGCCGAGTTCGGTCTCGTTCATCTCGGGAACGTTGATGACCACATTGGGAACGCCGCCGTCGTTGTGCGCCAGAACGGTGCCCTCGAACGCCTTTTGATTGACAAAGCCCATGGTCTTGCCTGCAAGGAAGTTCAGACCGTCCACGTTGGTCGGATCGGTGCCGAGCGTGACTTCCTTCTTGCACTTGTCAAAGAGCACGACGGTCTCGAACATGGTGCGTCTGCCGTCCTGGATGTACTGACCGAGAGAGTGCAGGTCGGTCGAGAAGATAACGCTTGCCGGGAAAATGCCCTTGTTGTCCTTGCCTTCGCTCTCGCCGTAGAGCTGCTTGAACCACTCCGCCATCATGGTGTAGGCAGGCTCGTAGGAAACCATGACCTCCATGGTCTTGCCCTTGCGGTAGAGGATGTTGCGGATAGCGGCATACTTGTAGCAGTCGTTGGAAGCGAGGTCGTCGTTGTCGAGCGCCTGCTCAGCCTGCTGCGCGCCGGTCATCAGCGCGTCGATGTCAGCGCCGGAAACCGCGATCGGAAGCAGACCGACCGCTGTCAGGACAGAGAATCTGCCGCCGACGTCGTCGGGTACCACAAAGGTCTCGTAGCCTTCCTCGTCAGCCAGCGCCTTGAGGGTGCCTCTCGCCTTGTCGGTCGTGCAGAAGATACGCTCGCGCGCGCCTTCCTTGCCGTACTTCTTCTCGAGCATCTCGCGGAACACGCGGAAGGCGATCGCCGGCTCGGTGGTGGTGCCGGACTTGGAAATCATGTTGACGGAGACGTCCTTGCCCTCGCACAGCTCCATGATCTCCGCCAGCGCGGATGAGCTGATGGAGTTGCCGGTGAAGAAGATCTGCGGTGTGTCCTTGCAGGTGAGGTTGTAGTTCTGAGAAGTCAGAAACTCGATCGCAGCACGGGCGCCCAGATAGGAACCGCCGATGCCGATCACAATAAATACGTCAGTGTTTTTCTTGATTTTTTCAGCCGCCGCCTTGATGCGGGCAAATTCTTCCTTGTCGTAATCGGTCGGAAGATGAAGCCAGCCGATGAAATCGTTGCCCAGTCCGGTGCCGTCATGCAGCGCCTTGTGAGCCGCCTTTACCTCAGCCGCCACGCCGTCATACTCGTGGTCACTGATAAAACCCTTCAAATACTGATCTGTTAATCTTGTTGCCATATCTAAAATTCCTCCAATGTCCTTTATTGTTTCATTATACAATAAAAACACTGTTTTGGCAAGGCGTTTTCCGCCATTTTTTATAATGCGATTAAAGAATGAAATAATCTGCCGAAAATCAGCCCAAAAGAGGTCTTTGCCACCGCTTCATCCGCTGTCACGTCGAAACGCTTCTGTTCGTTGCCGAGGGTGTAGGTCAAACTGCCGATCACCTGACCTTCCTCTATCGGCGCTTCGACGCTCTCCGGCAGATCGGCGGAGCAAACAGGCTCGTCGGCGCTGGACTTGTCGGTCAGCATACTGCTGTTGACCGTGCAGGAGATCGGCACGCTGTCCGTCATGCCGTCGTTCACGGCGACGGACTGCGGAAAGTCCTCCGGGAGTTTTAATTCTTTTATTGCAAAATTAGCAAAGCCGTAATCGAGCAGCGCCGCCGCGTCGGCAAAGCGCTGCTTGCCGTTGTCGCAGCCGAGCACCACGCTGAGCATGTTCATCCCGTCGCGACAGGCGCTCGCCGCCATGCAGCAGCCGGCGTCGTCGGTCGTGCCGGTTTTCAGTCCGGTGATGCCGTTGTAGGTTTTCAGCAGCTTGTTGGTATTGACGATCTGGGTTTTGCCGTTGCGGAGATAGTCGAGCCAGATCGACGTGTAATCATAAATTTTCGGGTACTTCATCAGCTCGCGCGACATCAGCGCCACGTCATACGCCGAGGTGATGTGACCTTCCTCGTCCAGACCGTTGCAGTTTTTGAAAACCGTGTCCGCCATGCCAAGCTCCTTGGCGCGTCTGTTCATCTGCTCCACAAAGGCGTCCTCGCTGCCGCTCAGGTGCTCCGCCAGCGCGACCGCCGCGTCATTGGCGGAAGCGACCACCGTCGCCTTGATCATATCGTCGGCGGACATGCTCTCCCCTTCCTCCAGCCAGATATCGCTGCCGCCCATGGAAGCGGCATGCGCCGAGGCGGTGATAACGTCGTCAAGACGGAGTTTGCCGCTGTCGAGCGCTTCAAAAACAAGCAGGAGCGTCATGACCTTGGTGATCGACGCGCAGGGACGCTGTTCGCGACTATTTTTCTCATAAAGAATTTTTCCGGTCGTCGGTTCCATCAGCACCGCCGACGGAGCCGATACGGCGCTATCATCGATCGCCCGGACAGACAACGACGGTATGCACGTAAGGCTCAGCGCCAGAAACAGGGATAAAAACGCTTTTTTCATAGTAAAAACACCTCGCTCTATCCTATGAGCGAGGTGTTTGGGTTATGCACCGGGCGACCAATGGCCGCCCCTGCATGTAGGTTTGGATTTTTATTTCAAGAAGCCGAGTCTGCGGATCAGCAGGGGTTCGATGGACTTATTGCGGCAGACGTTGATGAAGCAGATGATCTCCACGATCCACAAAAACGCCAGCATCGCCGCGCCGGCAACGGGAACGATACAAGTCCAGGACAGGAGCGCCGTGATAAAACCGACCATGACCTGTGCAATCGTAATCATCAGCTGCTGCTTGATGTGGAAGCGCAGATACTGGGAGTTGTCGGAGCTCTTGGCGAGCAGGGCGATGATGATGCCGATGAAGCTCAGCGCGTAGACAGTCAGCGCGAAAATCTTGTTGTCATGAACCTCTTCCTCGCTGAATTCGTCGGTGTGGTCAAAGGGATTCGGTGCCGGAGCAGGAGCAGGCGGCTGATATGGCGGCTGCTGGGGCTGCTGCTGGGGCTGCTGAGGAGCCGGAGGCTGTACAGGCGCAGCGCCTAAGTTGGTACCGCAGTTGGTGCAGAACACCGCGTCATCGGGAAGTTGTGCGTTACAATTCGGACAGTTTTTCATTGAGAAACACTCCAATCAATAAAATAGGTATGTAAAATAATTTATAACGAATCGATCAGACAGACAGCATGGGCGGAAATGCCCTCCAGTCTGCCGGTGAAGCCGAGTTTTTCCTCGGTGGTCGCCTTGACGCTGACACAGTCTATGTCTATGCCGCAGGCGGCGGCGATATGCGCGCGCATGTCGTCGATATAGCCGCGGAGCTTGGGCTTCTGGGCAATCACGGTCGCGTCGATATTGCCGACGCGGTAGCCCTTCTCCGTCAGGACGCGGACGACTTCCTTCAGTAATTCCAGACTGTCCGCGCCGAGAAAGCGGTCGTCGGTGTCAGGAAAGAGTTTGCCGATGTCGCCAAGCGCCGCAGCGCCGAGCAGGGCGTCGGAGACGGCGTGCAGGAGCACGTCTGCGTCGGAATGACCGAGCAAGCCGTATTCATAGGGGATCTCCACGCCCCCGAGTATCAGTTTGCGGTTCTCCGCAAAGCGGTGAACATCATATCCGTGACCTATGCGCATAAGAACCTCAGCTTCTGTTTTTTAAGATACTCTCCGCAAGGACGATATCGATCGGTGTGGTGAGCTTGATGTTTTCACGGGTACCCTCGACGACAGTAACTTCGCCGCCCATGTGTTCGATAAGGGCGCAGTCGTCGGTATAGCATTCATCCTCGTCCGCTTCGTCCAACGCCATCATGTAGAGCGCCTTTTCAAAGACCTGCGGCGTTTGTACGGCACGAAGAACAGCGCGGTCGGGCGTGCTCTCGATAATATTCTCGCTGCCGACGACCTTGATGGTGTCGGTCACGGCTGTGCCGAGGGTAGCGGCGCCGGTTTCCAGCGCGGCTTCCGTCACGCGCGCGATCTCCTCAACGGTGATCAGCGGACGCGCGCCGTCGTGGATGGCAAAATAGTTTGCCTGCGGACTGACCGCCGCGATGCCGTTGCAAACGCTGTCCTGACGGCTTTCTCCGCCGGGAACCATCGCAGTGAGTTTTTGGCAGCCGATGGTATCCGCGATCTCGCGGATACGCGGCATGTCCTGCTCGCGGCAGACAAGGATGATCTCGCGGATGAGATCGCAGCTTTCAAAAGCCGACAAGGTATACGCAATAGCCGGTTTACCCAGCAGCGGAATAAACTGCTTGCTGTCGGCAGTGCCCATACGGGTAGAGCTGCCGGCGGCTACGATAATGGCGGAAACAAAATCGCTCATAACTTCACCTGTAGTCCCTTTCGGTTATCGGTTTATCAGACGAGTGCAAGCGCCTGCGTGAGATCCGCGATCAGGTCGTCGGCGTTTTCGAGACCGACGGAAAGACGGATCAGATCGGGCGCGATGCCGGCGTCTCTGAGCTGTTCGTCAGAGAGCTGACGGTGGGTGTGGCTTGCCGGATGGAGCAGACAAGTCCTCGCGTCGGCGACATGAGTCGCGATGGTGGCGAGCTTGAGGCTGTCCATGAAGGCGATCGCCTTGTCTCTGCCGCCCTTGACGGCAAAGGCGATAACGCCGCAGGAGCCGTTGGGCAGGTATTTTTCACAGAGATCGTGGTACTTGTCGCCGGGAAGTCCGGGATAGTTCACCCATGCGACCTTGTCGTTATCGGCGAGGAACTGCGCGATCTTCATCGCGTTCTCGCAGTGGCGCTGCATGCGGACGTGCAGGGATTCCAGACCGGTGTTGAGATAGAACGCGTTCTGCGGCGACTGGATCGAGCCGAGGTCGCGCATCAGCTGAGAGGTCGCCTTGGTGATATAGCCCAGCTTGCCGAATTTCTCGGCGTAGATCAAGCCGTGATAGCTCTCGTCGGGCGTGGTCATGCCGGGATATTTGTCGGCGTGAGCCATCCAGTCGAAGTTGCCGCTGTCGATGATCGCGCCGCCGACGCTGACCGCGTGACCGTCCATGTACTTGGTGGTGGAATGGGTCACGATATCCGCACCGAACTCGATCGGACGGCAGTTGACGGGCGTCGCGAAGGTGTTGTCGACGATCAGCGGCACGCCGTGGCTGTGCGCCAGACGGGCGAATTTTTCAATATCAAGCACCGAAACGGTGGGGTTGGTAATGGTCTCGCCGAACATGGCGCGCGTGTTGGGCTGGAACGCCTTGGCGAGTTCCTCCTCGGAAGCGTCCTGATCGACGAAGGTGACGTCGATGCCCATCTTCTTCATGGTCACGCCGAGCAGGTTATAGGTACCGCCGTAGATCGCGGAGGA
>CAMKSB010000110.1 GCA_946415335.1 uncultured Clostridia bacterium | reverse complement strand
CAAAAACGGACGGTGTGAAGCCGTCCGTGAGTTTGTTTATGCGGTTGTTTTCTCTGCCGGCTGTTCCTCTTTTTTCTTTTTCGGAACAATATCGAGGGTGCGTTTGTTGACCTTCACGCCGTCGTAGCGCTTTTTGAAGGAAACCCTGCCGATGAATTTTCTGCCGCAGTGCTTGCAGTAGAATTCCGAGGAGAAGTTTTTGTTGTGCATGCGCCATTTCTTCATACGTCGCGCCGGCTTGCCGCATTGGTCGCAGCGGAAGCGCAGCTCCGCGCGGTCGATATCCGGGTCGTCGATGTCGGTGATGAAATGGTTCTTGAAGGTCATGCGCTCGTAAAATTTCTCGCAGTCCGCGTGAAGGATCGCTTGCTCCAAGGGGAGGCGCTTGGCGACGGCTTTGAGGCACTGCTGACTGAGATACGCGTCCGCGTCGGCGCGGTGCTGCTCGTCCTCCGAGAAGGTCAGCCCGAGCAACTCGGCGCAGGCCCCCAGTCCCATCTGGTTGCCCTCGTCGTACATGTCGAGCGCACGTTCGCAGTACTCCTGAATATCGCAGTAGGTGGTGAGAAACGGGATGTGATAATCGCCGGTAAAGACGGTGTAATTCTCGATCAGCGCGTGGATGTCGGACGTACCCCAGGTCATGAGGGTGCTGTCTCCGAGAAATTCCGCGAACTGCTTTGCCGCTGTCAGAAAGCTCACGCCGCCGGTTTTCAGCTCGTCCAGCGAGATCTTGGTGAGCTGCTTGACCTTGCCGTTGAGCCGCCGGGTGATCTTCGGCTTGACCAAGGCGGCAAAGGACGCGGTGATGTTGAGGTCATCGTCCAGACGCACTGCGCCGAATTCGATGATCTCATTGACAAACCGCCCGGCGCGTTTGCTGTAGGCGGCGTTCCACTCTAAATCTAAAATGACGTAACTCATTTTTTGTTGCGGAACGCCTGCTTCATTCTCTGCTCCTTGGAGAGAATGCGCTTTCTCATGCGGATATTTTCCGGCGTGACCTCCACCAGTTCGTCGTCCGCGATAAATTCAAGGCACTGTTCCAGCGACATGACCGTCGGCGGCGTCAGCTTGAGCGCGTCGTCGGAGCCGGAAGCGCGCGTGTTGGTGATGTGCTTCTTTTTGCAGACGTTGACGGTGATATCCTCGGACTTCGGGCTTGCGCCGACGATCATGCCCTCGTACACCGGCACGCCTGCGCCGATAAAGAGTCTGCCTCTCTCCTGCGCGGCGTAGAGTCCGTAGGTGACGGTGTCGCCGGTCTCAAAGGCGATCAGGGAGCCCTGATGACGGGTGACGATCTCGCCCTTCCACGGCTCGTAGCCGTCGAATACGTGGTTCATGATGCCGTTGCCGTTGGTGTCGGTGAGGAATTCCGGACGGTAGCCCATGAGACCTCTCGCCGGGATGCGGAACTCGATATGCGTCACGCCGCCGTCGCGGGTGCCCATGTTGATCAGCTCCGCCTTGCGGGAACCGAGTTTTTCCATGACCGCGCCGACGTAGCTGTCGGGTACCTCGATGATCAGAAATTCCATCGGCTCGCAGAGTTTGCCGTCGATCTCCTTGGTGATGACCTGCGGACGGGAGACCTGGAACTCAAAATTCTGGCGGCGCATGGTCTCGATCAGGATGGAGAGATGGAGCTCGCCTCTGCCGGACACCTTGAAGGTGTCGGCGCTGTCGGTCTCCTCGACGCGCAGGGCGATGTTGGTCTCGATCTCCTTGAAAAGACGGTCGCGGATGTTGCGCGAGGTGACGTATTTGCCCTCTCTGCCGGCGAAGGGAGAATTGTTGACCATGAAGTTCATGGTGACGGTCGGCTCGTCGATCTTGACGAAGGGCAGCGGCTCAACGCAGTCGTTGGAGCACAGCGTCTCGCCGATATTGATATCCTGGATGCCGCTGATGCAGACCAGATCGCCGAGAGAAGCCTCGTCGCACTCGACGCGCTTGAGTCCCTCAAACTGATAGAGCTTACCGATGCGCGCCGCCTTGGTGGTGCCGTCGGTATGGCAGAGGGTGACGCTCTGACCGTTCTTGACGGTGCCGCGTTCTACCCTGCCGACGCCGATCCTGCCGACAAAGTTGTCCGCGTCGATATTGGAAATGAGGATCTGCAGGCCGCCGTCGGGATCGCCCTGGGGAGCCGGGATCTCGTTGATGATCGCTTCGAAAAGCGGCTGCATGTCGGTGCCGGGCGTCATTGGATCGAGGCTTGCGTAGCCGTCTCTCGCGGAGGCGTAGACCACCGGGAACTCCAGCTGGTCGTCGTCTGCGCCGAGCTCGATGAAGAGGTCGAGCACCTCGTCGACGACCTCATCCGGACGCGCGCCGGGACGGTCGATCTTGTTGAGCACGACCAGCGGCTTTTTGCCGAGACCGAGCGCCTTTTTGAGCACGAAGCGCGTCTGCGGCATACAGCCCTCGAACGCGTCGACGAGCAGCACGACGCCGTCGACCATTTGAAGGATACGCTCGACCTCGCCGCCGAAATCGGCGTGTCCGGGCGTGTCCACAATATTGATCTTGATGCCGTTGTACATGACGGCGGTGGGTTTTGACAAAATGGTGATGCCGCGTTCACGCTCCAGATCGTTGGAATCCATGACGCGTTCCTCGACGTTTTCATTCGCGCGGAAAATGCCGCTCTGACGCAGCAGCTGATCGACCAAGGTGGTCTTGCCGTGGTCGACGTGCGCGATGATCGCGATGTTTCTTAAATCTTCTCTAACCATGCTCATTACTCCAATACGCATATCTAATTCTTTAACTAATATATTATAGCACCGAAACGGGGCGAATGCAATTTGTAAATTTCATCACCTTTTGTATAATGGCGGTCGGTTTTTTGCGGAAATTTCCTAATTTGTCAACGGCAGTCCTATATTTTGTGGTAGGAAGCGGATTTTTTGCTTTACAATCACCACGGATTGATATATAATAGGAATAGTGTTTACACATTTATTTTCAAAACATGGAGGTAAATCAATGGGCTTAACGATTGCACAGAAAATTATCAAGGCGCACCTCGTGAGCGGCGAGATGGAGGTCGGCAAGGACGTAGGTCTGCGCATCGACCAGACGCTGACGCAGGACGCGACAGGCACCATGGCGTATATCGAGTACGAGGCGATGGGAATCCCCAGAGTCAAGACCGAGAAGAGCGTCGCCTACATTGACCACAACACCTTACAGACAGGCTTTGAAAATGCCGACGACCACCGCTTTATCCAGTCGGTGTGCAAAAAGCACGGCATTTATTTTTCACGTCCCGGCAACGGTATCTGCCACCAAGTTCATCTGGAACGCTTCGGCAAGCCGGGCAAGACGCTGATCGGCTCTGACAGCCACACCCCCACCGGCGGCGGCATCGGTATGCTGGCGATCGGCGCAGGCGGTCTGGACGTCGCGGTCGCGATGGGCGGCGGCGCTTACTACATCACCATGCCCAAGATGGTGAGAGTCAACCTCACCGGCAAGCTCAGCCCCTGGGTATCCGCGAAGGACATCATTCTCGCGGTGCTCCGCGTGATGAGCGTCAAGGGCGGCGTCGGCAAGATCGTCGAATACGGCGGCGAGGGCGTCAAGACCCTGACCGTTCCCGAAAGAGCCACCATCACCAACATGGGCGCCGAGCTGGGCGCTACCACCTCGGTATTCCCCTCCGACGAGATCACCAGAGAGTTCCTGCGCGCGCAGGGACGCGAGGAGGACTACACCGAGCTGAGCGCGGACGCTGACGCGGTTTACGACGAGGTGATCGAGATCGACCTCGACGAGCTGGTTCCGCTGGCGGCTTGTCCTCACTCCCCCGACAACATCAAGACCATCAAAGAGCTGGAAGGCAAGACCGTCGATCAGGTTTGTATCGGCTCCTGCACCAACTCCAGCTATCTCGATATGATGCGCGTGGCGCATATCCTCAAGGGCAAGAAGGTCGCCGACAACGTGTCGCTGGCGATCGCTCCCGGCAGCAAGCAGGTGTTCAACATGCTGGCGCTCAACGGCGCGCTCGCCGATATGATCGCAGCCGGCGCGAGGATCCTCGAAAGCGCCTGCGGCCCCTGCATCGGCATGGGTCAGTCCCCCAACAGCAAGGGCGTTTCGCTGAGAACCTTCAACCGCAACTTTGAAGGCAGAAGCGGCACCGCCGATGGTCAGATCTATCTCGTCTCTCCCGAGACCGCCGCGGTCTCCGCGCTGACCGGCGTATTCACCGATCCCAGATGTCTCGGCGAAGCGGCGCAGATCGAACTGCCCGAAAAGTTCCTCATCAACGACAACATGGTGATCGCGCCGGCTCCCGTGGAGGAGATGGACAGCGTGGAGATCCTCAGAGGTCCCAACATCAAGGAATATCCCAAGACCTCTCCCCTGACCGAGAGCATCGAGGCGAGCTGCTCGCTGAAGGTCGGCGACAACATCACCACCGACCACATCATGCCTGCCGGCGCGAAGATCCTGCCGCTGCGCTCCAATATCCCGAAAATCTCCGAGCACTGCTTCACCGTCTGCGACACGGAATTCCCGACGAGAGCCAAGATGCTCGGCAAGAGCATCATCGTCGGCGGCGAGAACTACGGACAGGGCTCTTCCCGTGAGCACGCGGCATTGGCGCCGCTCTTCCTGGGCGTGAAGGCGGTACTCGTCAAGAGCTTCGCCAGAATCCACAAGAGCAACCTGATCAACGCCGGTATCCTGCCGCTCACCTTCCGGAATCCTTCCGATTACGACAAGATCAAGCTGGGCGATATGCTCGAGCTCCCCGACGTCAAGGACGAGATCGCTACCGGCACCACCGTCACCGTGATCAACCGCACCACCAACCAGACGATCAAGGCGGACTGCGACCTCTCTGACCGCACCAGAGCGATCATTCTCGCGGGCGGTCTGCTCGATTATACAAAGGAGAACAGCTAATCATGGACAAGATCAAAATGACGACGCCGATCGTCGAGATGGACGGCGACGAGATGACCAGAATCATCTGGCAGGAAATCAAGGATATCCTGATCACCCCCTACGTTGACCTCAAGACCGAATACTACGACCTCGGTCTGGTTCACCGCAACGAGACCGACGACCAGGTGACGATCGACTCCGCCAACGCGACCAAGAAGTACGGCGTGGCGGTCAAGTGCGCCACCATCACGCCCAACGCGGCGAGAATGGACGAGTACAACCTCAAGAGCATGTGGAAGTCCCCGAACGGCACCATCCGTGCCATCCTCGACGGCACCGTGTTCAGAAGCCCCATCCTCGTCAAGGGCATCACCCCCTACATCCCCACCTGGACGAAGCCCATCTGCATCGCGCGTCACGCCTACGGCGACGTTTACAAGAACACCGAAATGCGCGTG
>CAMKSB010000109.1 GCA_946415335.1 uncultured Clostridia bacterium | reverse complement strand
TGATGAAGAACGGCAAGATGATCGAGCTGACGCAGGTGGAGTTCCAGATCATGGAGTACTTCTTCTCCAACCCCAACACCGCGCTTGACCGGATCGACATCCTCAACCACGTCTGGGGCGACGCCTATGTGGGCGAGGACAAGATCGTTGACGTCAATATCCGCCGTCTGCGCATGAAGGTCGAGGACGAGCCCTCCAACCCCAAGCACATCATCACCGTCTGGGGACTGGGCTACAAGTGGGACGCCGGCGAATGATCACGAGCGCAAGCGCTCGATTCATGCCGTATTCCGGCAATTCTTTAGAAAGGAGACTGGCAACAGATGTTTCACGGCATTACCAAACGCTGGATGCTCAATACGCTCAGCGTGATCTTTACCATTATCGTGCTGATCGTTGTCAGTCTTATTTTTGTTGTCACCTACGTATTCCAGAACACTGTGGAGCAAAGTCTGGTATCAGCCGCCAACGAACTGAGTCTGGTGTTTTCCGGCTACGAGAGCAACAGCTCTTCAGAATTCACCTCTGCGGCACGAGATTACGTCGAAAACTTTGACCAAAAGGAAAAGATGGGCGTGATGGTCATCAACGGCACCGGCAGGGTGGTCATGACCTCCACCGGATTTTTGCCGAACAGCTCCGAGAAACCGGCGGACTTTGAGGAAGCCAAAAATTCGCCTGACGGCAGCGCCCTATGGAGCGGCAAGCTCGATTCCGGCGAATCTGCCATGAGCGAGACGCGCGTGATCACCACACCCAACGGCGCGGTCGTCGGCGCGATCCGCTATATTGTCTCAATGGAGCCGATAAACAGCAGAATACTCATCGCGGACATCATTATCGTCGCCATCGGCATGATCATGCTGACGCTGGTCGTCATTTCAGGGCTTCTGTTTATCCGCTCGATCGTCAAGCCGATCCGCCGTCTGAGCGAAACGGCAGCGCAGATCGCCCAAGGCGACTTTTCCGCCTCAGAAAATATTGAACACAAATACGACGACGAGATCGGCGACCTCTGCGACGCCATCAGCGACATGGCGAAGGATCTGCAGACCACCGAACAGATGAAAAACGACTTTATCTCCCGCGTTTCACACGAGCTGCGCACGCCGCTGACCGCGATCAAGGGCTGGGCGGAAACCATGCAGCTGAGCGAACGCGGCACCCTTGACCGGCGCACCTTTGACCGCGGCATGAACGTGATCATCAAGGAAAGCACCCGGCTGACCGGCATCGTCGAGGAACTGCTGGACTTCGGCAGGATCCAGAGCGGCAGGATGGTGCTCGTCAACGAGAAGATCGACATCATCGCCGAGTTTGACGAGACGGTGTACATGCTCAAGGAACGCGCCGTCGAGGAAGGCAAGCACCTGCTCTACGACGAGGTGGAAGCGATCTATCCGCCGGTTTACGGCGACCGCAACCGCCTGCGCCAAGTATTCCTCAACATTCTGGACAACGCGCTCAAATACACGCCCAAAGGCGGCGTGGTCGCAGCGCAGGTGCTCTACACCAAGGACGACCCAGACGTCATCCGCATAGTCGTTACCGACTCCGGCTGCGGCATCTCCCCCGAGGATCTGCCGCACGTCAAGGAGAAATTCTATAAAGCCAATCAAAAAGTCGGCGGCTCCGGCATCGGACTGGCAGTTGCCGACGAGATCATGAACCTGCACCACGGCTCGCTCGATATCGAGAGCGGCGAAGGCGTAGGCACAACGGTCACGCTGACCTTCCCGGTCTATAAGGAAGGTCAGGAAACGACCAGAACCGAAAATATCAAGCTCTAAGGAAGGTATCGTATCATATGTCCAAACAAACGAAAAAAATCACCTCTATCGGCGGCAGCGCGCTCATTGAAGGCATCATGATGCGCGGTCCCAAGAAAAGCACCGTCTGCGTGCGCACCGGCAAGGACACCATCTACAGCGAGGACATCTCCATCAACACGATTCCCTCCAAGGTGCCCCTGTTCAAGATCCCCTTTCTCCGCGGCATCGCAGGCCTGATCGACTCCATGCGCCTGAGTTACAAATCCCTCATGCTCTCCGCCGACAAGGCGATCGAGAGCGCTGAGATCGAGGAAGAGCCTTCCAAATTCGAAAAATGGCTGGATGAGAAATTCGGCGACAAGCTGGTGAAGGTGCTCATGGTGATCGCCTCCGTATTCGGCGTCGCCATCGCGATCGGCTTGTTCTTCTTCCTGCCGTCCTTCCTCTTTGACCTCTGCGGCAACTTTATTCCGGCATTCCGCGAAAACGCCGACGGTACCAACATGGAAATGGTGCGCCTGTGGAAGTCCATCTTTGAAGGCGTGCTCAAGATCGCCCTGTTTTTGGGCTATATCGTCATCGTTTCGCAGATGAGCGACATGAAGCGCGTGTTCATGTATCACGGCGCCGAACATAAAACGATTTTTTGTTACGAAAACGACGAGGAGCTGACCGTCGCCAACGTCAGAAAGCAGACGCGCTTTCATCCGCGCTGCGGCACCAGCTTCATGGTCATCATGCTGATATTGGGCATCGTGATCGGACTGTTTGTCCCGGTTCAGCCCTTCGGCATCGGCTTTTTACGCCCGGTGTTCAAAATTCTGCTGATCCCCGTTACCTGCGGTATCGGCTATGAACTGATTAAACTCTGCGGCAAGCACGACAACTGGTTCACACGCATTATCGCGGCTCCCGGTCTGTGGGCGCAGCGTATCACCACCAAGGAACCCGACGACAGCATGATTGAGGTCGCGATCGAGGCGATCACCGCGGTCATCCCGGATGACGGCTCCGATATCGTCAAAAACTGCGCATGTTAAAGGACGCTTACCGCGTCTGCCGCGGTAAACTGGAACAAGGCGGCATTGATGATCCCGATTTTGAAGCGCGGTGTATGCTCGAACACCTGACCGGCTACAACCGCGCCGCTCAGCTGGCGCACGGCGACGAGCCGTTTGACCGTCAGCAGGCGCTTGACGAAATGGTCAGCCGCCGTCTGCGGCATGAACCGCTGCAATATATTCTCGGCAGCTGGAGCTTCTGCGGTTTTCCGCTGTCGGTAGGCGAAGGCGTATTGATCCCCCGGGACGACACTGAGGTCGTGCTGGGGCTTTGCCTTGATTACTTAAAATATCTTCCTGCCTCCGTCGCGGCAGACCTCTGCTCCGGCAGCGGCGCTCTGGCGATCGCGCTTTCCAAAATCGCCCAAGTCCGGGTGACGGCGGTGGAACTGAGCAAGGCGGCTCTCCCCTATCTTACCCGCAACGTGCAGGACAACGTTGCCGACGTCACCGTCATGGAGGGCGACGTCCTGCGCTGTCACACGCAGTTTGAGGACGAAAGCCTTGATCTGATCGTATCCAATCCGCCGTATATCCGCAGCGGCGACATCGCCGCCCTGCAGGACGAGGTGCAGTTTGAACCGCGCATGGCGCTTGACGGCGGCGAAAGCGGCTATGACTTCTATGAAGCCATCATTCCGCTGTGGAAAAGCAAGCTGAAACCCGGCGGCGCGCTTGCCTTTGAACTCGGAGAAGATCAGGCGGAAACCGTCGGCGCGCTGATGAGGGCGCAAGGCTTTGAAAACATCCGCACTGCCGAGGACTTTGGCGGCGTTCAAAGGGCGATAATTGGGACACTGAAATAATTTTAGAAATTTTGTTCGAATTTTTTGCCCTGTTTTTATTGCAATTTCCGATTATTTACAGTATAATAGTCACGAAACGTTTCGATAGGAATTTTCATGACATCACAGCCTGCGGGCTGAACGGAGGTACATCATATGGCAAAGGCAGAGAAAAAGACGACAGACAAGGTCGTTGACAAGCAGACAGCGCTGGACACAGCGATCAAGCAGCTTGAAAAGCAGTTTGGCAAGGGCGCGGTCATGCGCCTGGGCGAAAATAAACACATGAACGTGGAGCACATCTCTACCGGCTCCCTTTCACTGGACATCGCATTGGGTATCGGCGGTCTGCCGCGCGGCAGGATCGTGGAGATCTACGGTCCCGAGTCCTCCGGTAAAACGACGCTCTCCCTGCACTGTATTGCCGAAGGTCAGAAAAACGGCGGCAACGTCGCGTTCATCGACGTCGAGCACGCGCTCGATCCGGTTTATGCACAGGCGCTGGGCGTGAATATCGACGAATTGCTCGTCGCTCAGCCCGACACCGGTGAGGACGCGCTCGAGATCGCCGAGGGACTGATCCGTTCCGGCGCGATCGACGTGATCGTTATCGACTCCGTCGCGGCGCTCGTTCCCAAGGCGGAAATCGAAGGCGAAATGGGCGACAGCCACGTTGGTCTGCACGCCCGCCTGATGTCGCAGGCGCTCAGAAAGCTCGCCGGCGCGATCAATAAGAGCAACTGCGTCGCTATCTTTATCAACCAGCTGCGCGAGAAGGTCGGCGTGATCTACGGCAACCCCGAGGTCACCACCGGCGGACGCGCACTTAAATTCTACAGCTCCGTCCGCATCGAGATCCGCAAGGGCGAAGCGTTGAAGGTCAACGGCGAGATCGTCGGCAACCACACCAAGGCAAAGGTCGTCAAGAACAAGCTGGCGCCGCCTTTCAAGGTAGCCGAATTTGATATCATGTACGGCGAGGGCATCTCGCGCGTCGGCGAACTGCTGGATCTGGCAGTAGAAGCCGATATCGTCCAGAAATCCGGCGCATGGTTCAGCTACAAGTCGCAGCGTCTCGGACAGGGACGCGACAAGGTCAAGGAACTGCTGCGCAACAATCCCGAGCTGGCAGGACAGATCGAAGCGGAGTTGTGGGAGAATATCGACACGCTCTACAACCGTCCGGCAAGCCCCGCCGGCAAAGCAAAGATCTCCGAGGTTCCGGAGGTACCGGCTGAGGTCGCGCCCGCTACGGAAGCGGACATTAACGCGATGGTTGAAGACTGATGAAAATCACCGAGATCCGCCCGAGACGAAAGGGACTGAGCGCCCTGTTTATCGACGGCGAATTCGCCATGGCGCTCGACACCCAGACGCTGTTGGAACAGCGGATCGACGTCGGCAGAGAGCTTGACGACGAAGAACTGCACGAACTGATCATACTGAGCAACGAGCGACGCGCCAAGGAAAAGGCGCTGTGGCTCATCTCCTACCGCAGTCACTCCAAAAAGGAGCTGCGCGACAAGATCAGGCGCACCTGCGACGCGGAAGCCGCTGACAAGGCGGTGGAACGCATGGAGGAGTTGGGACTGGTCAACGACGAGGACTTCGCCCGTCGTTACGCGGAACAGCTGCTGTACGGCAAGCGCCTGTCCAAACGCGCGGCTTTCTACGAGCTGCGCCGCAAGGGTATCGACCAAGCGACTGCCGAGGAAGTGCTCGCAGAACTCGACGTGGACGTTCACGAGCAGATCAGGGCGCTGATCGAGAA
>CAMKSB010000108.1 GCA_946415335.1 uncultured Clostridia bacterium | reverse complement strand
AGCACCAAATGCAGCAGATGGTAATCAAAACGTCGCGGCAGCAAATTGCGGATATGAAAAACCGCCGCAGTAAACATCATGATAAGAAATAGCAGGATCGACAGGCTGACCATCCAATCGGTAAAGACGGAAGGCAAGCCGAATATCCCGCCGATAAAATAGGCGGCGGCAGCGACAGCGCCGATCCATTCCAGAATGAAAAACAGCTTCTTTCGGTAGATCATCTCGACAAAGCCGGCGTACACCTGCGGCATGAGCAGCATCATCGTTCCGGCGAGATAGTCGGAGAACTCGCGCCATTTGGCAAACAGCGCCATGACGGGAGAATCGCTGATATAGTACAGCGCCGCCATCATGAAGAACAGCCCGACCTTGAGGAAGATCGTCGCTGCACGGCGGTTGCGGTCAAAGCGGCGGTACATGATGCCGCCCAGCATGACGGATGCCAGCGCGACCGCCGAAAAGAAGATAAACGTCGCAAGCGGCAGGGCGTTGTTGATGACAAACGTACTCATGTTACGGGCGACTGCCTGACTGAACCTCCAGCTGCGGTGGATACCGGGAAGCGGACGGCTGAAAACACGACAGACGATCCACGTCAGCACAGCCAGCACAGCCAGCGTGATATTCTTGACGCGCAGCGCCCGTTTGTTCATCAGCACGCATACCCCTCCCCTGTCTTTTATATACAAATTATACCTTAAATCGACCGGGAAGGCAATAGTGATTTTGCACAATTATACTTATTTTTAAGAATACATTCGTGATTTTTTGGATAGTTGTTGCAAAGCAAAGCACTATTCCGAAAAAATCCACTCCGGATTTTGCAGGAGCTTTTCAAATCGTTCCGGCGGCACCGGCGCCGAAAACAGGTAGCCCTGGATCATGTCGACGCCGAGTTCCCTGAGCAGCTCATACTGGCGGTATTCCTCGACGCCCTCGGCAATGACCGGCACACCCATGAAGGCGGCGATCTCGCCGACCAGCCCGACAACGCGACAATCCTTTTCGCTGTCGCAGATACGGCGGATAAAGCGCATGTCGAGTTTGAGCGCGTCAAAGGGCAGCGAGGTCAGGGTATTGAGCGAGGAATAGCCGGAGCCGAAGTCGTCCATCTCGATGAAGAAACCGTCGCCGCGCAGTCTGGAAACGGCGTCGATCAGCTGGTCGTCGTCCTTGGTGTAGGCGGACTCCGTGATCTCCAGATGCAGCTCCTGCGGCAGCAGATGTTCCAGCGCGACCAGAGAAAGCAACTCGTCCTCCAGATTGGCGTCGTAAAGCTCGGTACGCGATACGTTAACGGAAACAGGGAGGCTCACGCCGAACTGTTCCTTCCAGCGGTGAAGCTGCGCCGCCGTTTCGCTCCATACGTAGGAATCCAGACGGCGGATCAGACCGTTCGTCTCGAACAGCGGAATGAACTCGCCGGGGCTGATCCTGCCGAGCGACGGATGCTCCCAGCGGATCAGCGCTTCGGCGCCTGCGAGCACAGGGCGCTCGCCGCGGATCGCGTATTTCGGCTGAAAATACACCTTGAACTGCTTTTCCTTCATCGCCGTTTCCATCTCGCCGATAAGCTGCTCATGATAGAGTTCGCGGCGGTACATGTGGTTATCGTAATAATAGCAGGCGGACCGGTAGCCGGCTCGGCGTATATTGCATACGTGAAGGGCACGGTCAAAACGCTGCGCCACGGCAACGGTGCGGTCGGCTTCGGGATAAACGCCCATGCGCACGCTCAGCGTCGCCTGTCCCATCGCCCGGCAGATCGCCGCCGTCAGGCTGTCGAGCACGTCCTGCCAGCTCTCCCGATGCGGCATGTAGAGCAAAAATACGTCCGCTTCACAGCGACAGGCGATGCCGACCCCTGCCGACAGTTTTCTGATCTGTTCCGCCGCCGCGCAGAGCACCTCGTCTCCCCTGCTGCGTCCGCCGAGAGCGTTGACCAAGTGAAAGCGGTTGATGTTGAGCGCGACCGCGTCCATATTTGCCTCCGGGTGGTAGAGGTCGTAGCGCTCGCAGTACTCCTGAAAATAATCGCGCGTGTACAGTCCTGTCAAGGCGTCGGTCTCGGTGGCGCTGATGATGCCGCTGTCCTCGGCAAGCTTGATCGAACGGCTGACGCGCGCAAGAATGACCTCGGGCATGTCGTAGGGCTTCGGGATAAAGTCCGCCGCGCCGGCTCTCAGACTGCGCACCTCGGCGGTCTTGTCCGCAGTCAGCACGATGACCGGTATGCGGCGGAGCTGGTCGTCCGACTGGATGACGTCCAGCAGCTGAAAGCCGTCCATCACCGGCATGAGCAGATCCAGCAGGATCAGCGATATGGTTTTGGGCTGCCGGCGGATGGTTTCCAGCGCTGCCTTGCCGTTTTCGGCGTAGAGCACCTCGTATTCGCTGCCGATGATCTTGCCGAGTATGCGGCGGTTGATCAGTTCGTCCTCCACGATCAGGACGGTTCGTTTGTTAATGACGGGCATGGCGTGTTCCTCTCTTGCCAAAACAGTCACCCTCAGGAATAGGATGACTGTTGATACAGGTTATGTTTCTTTTGCTGGTACAATGCAGCGTCCGCCGAGGCGATCAGCGCGATCAGTTCACCCTGAGAAGTGACGCTGCCGCTGACGCAGCCGTAGGCGCAGCCCAGCCGATTGTCGGAAAGACCGAGGCGGTAGCGTGCAAGACGCTCGTTGACGTTCCGCATCGTGTTATCGATCGTATCGGTGGTGGCTCCCGGATAAATGACCAGAAATTCATCGCCGCCGTAGCGGTAGATGTATTTGTCCGGAAAATTGCCGAGCAGCACCTCGGATACATGACGAAGCACCTCGTCGCCCTTCTGGTGGCCGAAGGTATCGTTGATCGACTTGAACTTGTTGATATCCAACATGCAGACGCAGATCTCGCCGCCCAGGTACTCCGGGATATCCTCATTGAGCGCGTGACGGTTTTTCAGGCGCGTGAGGCTGTCGTGGTTCGCGATCTGGCTGAGGGATTCGTTGAGTTTGCGTATCTGGTTTTTCTTGGCGATATTGCTGACAGTCAGGTGGTAGTTGACAATGGCTCCGGCGATCGACAAGACCACGTGCATCATGTAGTTGTAGGGGTTGAGCATACCGTGCCGGAAAAACAACTCCAAAAACAGGAAAAAGCCGAGGTAAGTCGCCAGCAGCAGGATCGTGCTGACGATCGGGCGCAGCCGGACAAAGAGCACCACGCAAAGCTGCACTGTGAAAAAGGTGAGTATCTGCTCTCCCCTTACGATGGTGTTGGTGGAGACGAATATCCCCCAAATCAGAAAAATGGCGGCAAATACCGTCACAAAGGTCACCACGCCGCGGTGGTGACTGCGCACGTAGTTTTCGGAACGCCTCATCCTGCCGGAAATGAACATCACCAGCATGAACAGCGGAATGCTGACGCCGACATTGAATACGGAGGACAGCACCTGCGGATCACCCAGCCGACTGTGGTTGATGATCGCAAATACAGTCAGCGCGATCATCTGGAGCACCAGAACGATAGCACTGACGTTGAATATATTTCTCAGATTGGAATTATCTATTTCAAAGATCGTCTCCGCGTCGATTGCCGGAAACACATCTTTTTGTAACTTATTGAAGAATCGCTTCATGACATCATCTCTGTAAAGTAATTTTTTATGATGCAAGTTGCCCGTATCTGGTTTTCCCTATTATAATTATAGCATAAATCGCCGACAATTCAACCGAAACAAAAGAAAACTCCCCGATTTTGTGAGGTTTAACAATTCTGAACCCTGTATCTTGTGATTTTTGAATACGGACAGGCGGTTGCATTCGGCGCTGGAATTGTTTATAATGGAAGCGGACAAACATCAATATGAGGTGAATGCTTTATGAAACAACACGGCGAGCTGGCTTATCAGCTCTTTCTCGACGGCTACAACTGCGCACAGGCGGTGTTCTGCGCGTTTGAGGACATGACCGGCATCGACCGGGATACCGGCGCCGCGCTCGCCTCCTCCTTCGGCGGCGGACTCGGCAGAATGAGAGAGGTCTGCGGCGCTGTCAGCGGCGGCGCTATGGTGCTGGGGATCCTGAAAGGCTACAGCGATCCAGGGGACGGCGAACACAAGAAACAGCACTATGCGCTGGTGCGTGAATTTGCCGAGAGATTCAAAGAGCAAAACGGCTCCTACATCTGCCGCGAGTTGCTCAGCGGCGTGAACGTCACGCCCGGCGGCGATCCCGAAGCGCGCACGGAGCAATACTACAAAAAACGTCCGTGTCCGGCGCTTGTCCGCTGCGCTGCCGATATTCTGGACGAAATGCTCGGCACAAACGCTTGATTCTGGCTGCAAATGGCGGTTTTGCGCAATTTTTATTCGGAATTATCAGGTTTTCGACATATTTTGACTTGACGTTTGGCGTTCTCTCGTCTATAATGAACACAGAGAAAGCTGTAACCGCTTGGATCTGGCTTTCAATATCACCAAGGAGGAAATGCTTATGTATTACACATCAGAAGTAACCAATATGTGTCCTGTCGCTAAGGGCGCGTATCATGGTCCTGCTCCCATCCCCGAAGAGGGCAAGTGGGTCCAGGCAAAGGAAATCAAGGACATTTCGGGCTTTACTCACGGCATTGGCTGGTGCGCACCCCAGCAGGGCGCCTGCAAGCTGACGCTCAACGTGAAGGACGGCATCATCGAAGAGGCGCTGGTTGAGACCATCGGCTGCTCCGGTATGACTCACTCCGCTGCGATGGCTTCCGAGATCCTGATCGGCAAGACGCTCCTCGAAGCGCTCAACACCGACCTCGTCTGCGACGCTATCAACACCGCTATGAGAGAACTGTTCTTACAGATCGTTTACGGCAGAACCCAGAGCGCGTTCTCTGAGGGCGGTCTGCTCGTCGGCGCTTCCCTGGAGGATCTCGGCAAAGGTCTGCGCTCCCAGGTCGGCACCATGTTCGCCACCAAGGAAAAAGGTCCCCGTTATCTGGAGATGACCGAGGGCTACTGCACACGCATCGCGCTCAACGCAGATGATGAGATCGTCGGCTATGAGTTTATCAGCCTCGGCAAGATGATGGACTTCATCAAGGGCGGCATGGACGCTAACGAGGCGCTTGAAAAGGCGAAGGGTCACTACGGACAGTTTGACAACGCTGCCAAGTACATTGACCCGCGTAAGGAATAAGGAGGTGTGCAGCATGAGTTTATTTGAAAACTACGAGAGAAGAATTGAAAAAATCAACGGCGTTCTGGCACAGTACGGCATCGCTTCCGTTGAGGAAGCACGCGAGATCTGCAAGGAAGCCGGCTTCGACCCCTATGAGATCGCCAAGGGCATTCAGCCCATCTGCTTTGAAAACGTATGCTGGGCTTACTGCGTAGGCGCTGCGATCGC
>CAMKSB010000107.1 GCA_946415335.1 uncultured Clostridia bacterium | reverse complement strand
CCCATGGTTTTCGGCGGCCGGAGCGCGTCCTCAAGGCTGAGCTCCATAAAATTGCAGCCGCCTGCCGAAACAAGGACAACAGCGCCGAGCAGCGCGGCGGTTAATTTGAGCTTCAAGCCTTGTTCACCTCTTTTCGCGCTTATCGCTTGACCTTTGCGATTAAAAACTTGATATTGATACCCTCGTCCGAGAACATTTTTTCGTGCTCGGTCATCAGGTTGCCCTCAAAACCGCTGTTGTGCAGATCGCGGGTGAGGTAGGTGATTTCGTAGCCGCTTTCCTTGAAGTATTCCACGCTCTCGTCAAACAGACCGTCGTCGTCTGTTTTGAAGCGGATCTCCGCTTCGGGCGCGAGAAAACTTTTGTACATTTCCAGCTTGCGCGGATAGGTCAGGCGGCGTTTCTTGTGGCGCTCGCGCGGCCAGGGATTGCAGAAGTTGATGAACAGCGTCTCAATCCTGTCCTCCGGCGAAATGATCCTGTCGAGCTGCTCTACGTTGTAGTTGACAAGCAGCAGGTTGTCGATATCGTCCTGCGTTTTGCCGCTTTCCTCATAGAGCTTGACGATCGTGCGCCTGCCGACGCCGAGCATGTCGATCTTGATGTCGACGGCGATGAGGTTCTTGTCCGGATTTTTCAGTGCGAACTGACCGGCAAAGCCGCCTTTTCCGCAGCCGATTTCCAGGTACAGCGGCTGTTCCTTTTTGAACGCATGTTTCCAGTCGCCGCGGTGTTCTTCGGGATTCTTCACGAAGAAATCGCAGACGCTCAACTCAGGCGCCGCCCATTTTTTCTTTCTGATTCGCATAATTTCCTCTTTACAACTAGGTTATCATCTTATTATAGCATTTTGTAACCAATTATGCAATAAATATTTTGAAACGATTAAAGATAATTCATCTTGTCGTCATATTCTTTCGATTTTGTAAAAGTAATGGCAGGGAACGCCGCTTTCAGCCTGTCGATCAGCGGATTGATGACAATATCTTCACTTTTGAAGTGACCGGGATCGATGACGGCGACGCCCAGCTCGTTGGCAGCGTTGATCTCATGGTGCTTGATCTCGCCGGTCAGCAGCGCGTCCGCGCCGATGGCTGCCGCGGCAAAAATATCCGAGCCGCCTGCGCCGCTCGCGACGGCAAGCCTTTTGACAGTACCCTTGCCCTCCGTGTAGCGGAGACCTCTGCAGCAGAGCGCGTTCTTGACCTGTTCAGCCAGTTCTATGACGGGAACAGGTTCATCAAAATCTCCGAAAAACAGACATTCTCCCTCCGGAGCGCGTCTGATCTCCTTGAGACCGGCTGTCTTTCCCAGACAGGTATTCACGCCGAAGGTTTCCGACAAATCGAGGTTCGTGTGCATACAGACGGCGCTGACGCCGTATTGCGCCAGCAGATAGGGAACAGAATGCGCCGACAGCTTTTTAATAGGATTAAAAATCACCGGATGATGGCTGATGATCAGTTCGCAGCCAAGTTTGTCGGCTTCTTCCACGACCTCGGCGGTGATATCGAGCGTCACCAATACCTTGGTAACGGCGGTGTTTTTGTCGCCGACCAGCAGACCGCAGTTGTCAAAGTCCATCGCCGTTTCCACCGGCGCAAAGGTCTCGAAGAATTGAAGAATATCGTAGATAGTTGTCATGTCGGCTCCTTTCCGCAGGCGGCTTGCAGGTCTTTTGCAAGCGCAGCAAAGCACGCGTCTCCCTTTGCCTGTTTCAGAAGACGGCTGATGTGTCCTTCCACAAAGCGGAGATGCGTTGGGTTTTCCTTGGGACGCAGTTCGCCCAGATAGGGATAAAGCGCGTCGTATGAACGGTTTTCACCGGAGTATTGTACGAGCAGGACGGTGTAGCACTTGTTTGCCGCTACGCAGCAATCCTGCCGTAAAATTTGAAAGCCGCCGGCACAGAGCCGGCGGAGCAGTTCCTCGCTTCTAGTCATCGGCTGCAGAATAAAGCGCTTTTCCGGGTCGCGTGCGTAATCGCAGGCACCGATGATCCGCGCGATCAACTCGCCGCCCATTCCGGCGATCACGATATCGTCCACTTCGTCAGCGGCGATCTCTTTAAGACCGTCGCTGAGACGCAGTGTGATCTTATCCTCCAGATGAGCGGCTTCAACGGTGCGTTTGCCGCTTTGCAGCGGCTCCGGATTGATGTCTGCGGCGATCGCCGAGGGGCAGATACCGTTTGCGCACAGCCACACGGGAAGATAAGCGTGGTCAGTGCCGATATCTGCCACTCTTGCGCCTTGCCGGACGAAGGAAGCGCACAGCCGCAGCCGGCTGTCGAGCTGATTCATCAGAGCGCGTTGTTCAGCGCCGCAACCAGCGCGTCGGCGTCTGCGCCATGAACCATGCAGGCTTCCTCAATGGTCTCGCCGCGTGACGCGGGACAGCCGAGGCAGTGCATGCCGATGCTCAAAAAGAGCTGCGCGGTTTCGGGGTGCTGATCGAGTACGTCGCCAATGATTGAATTTTTAGTGATTTCCATGTCGTTTTACCTCCGTAATTTGGTACAATATATAGTATAGCACATTGACGTGCGGATTGTCTAGTTCTGCCAGTATTTTCTGTCGAGCATACGGTACTGGATCGCCTCCAGGATATGTTCCTCGCGGATGATCTCGCTCTGATCGAGGTCGGCGATGGTACGCGCTACCTTGAGCACGCGGTCGTAGGCTCTGGCGGTCATGTGCAGACTTTCAAAGTCATTGCGCAGCATAGCTTCCGCGTCCTTGTCGATCACGCAGAACTTCTGGAGCTGCGCCGGCGTGATCTTGGCGTTGCACAGTGTACTGCTGCCCTTGAATCGCTCGCGCTGGATCTCTCTTGCCGTGTCGACGCGTTTCTTGATCTCCGCGGAGCTTTCCGAGAGCTCGGTGCTTCTCAGCTCGTCAAACTTCACCGACGGCACCTCTACTTGGATGTCAAAGCGATCGAGCAGGGGACCGGAAATGCGGTTGAGATAGTTGTGGATCTTGCGCGGCGAGCAGGTACACTGGTGGTTACGGTCGCCGTAATAGCCGCAGGGACAGGGGTTCATCGCCGCGACGACCATCACCGAGCAGGGATAGGTGCAGCTCGTGCCGGCGCGTGTAATGGTGATCTGGCTGTCCTCGATCGGTTGGCGGAGCACCTCCAGCGACGACCGGTTGAATTCCGGCAGCTCGTCGAGAAATAGCACGCCGTTGTGTGCTAGCGAGACCTCGCCCGGACGTATATTGCCCGAACCGCCGCCGCCCAGACCGACAGCCGTCACCGTATGATGGGGAGAACGGAAGGGACGCGTCCGGATCAGACCGTCGGAGAAGAGCGCGCCGGCAATAGAATGAATTTTGGTGGTCTCGATCATTTCCTCGAAGGTCATGTCCGGAAGCACAGAGGGAAGCCGTTTTGCGAGCATGCTCTTGCCGGAGCCGGGCGGTCCGACTAATAATATATTGTGCGAACCGGCAGCCGCGACCTCCATGGCGCGCTTGGCTTCAAATTGACCCTTGACCTGCGAAAAGTCCATTGAAAAATCATTTGAAAAGGACTTGGTTTTCGGCTGCGGCTTTGCGGGCGTGATCTCGCGCATGCCGTTGAAGAAATCCTTCAGCTCCACGATGTCGTGAACCGGATATACCTCAATGCCGTCCACCACCGCGGCTTCGCTGGCGTTCGGAGACGGCACAAAAATGCGCTCATAGCCCAGTTCCCTCGCCTTGATCGTCATCGGCAGTACACCGTTGACCGGGCGCAGATCGCCGCTGAGAGAAAGCTCGCCGATAAAGGCGCTTCCGCTCAGATTCAGCCGGATATGGCCGCTGAGCATCATGAGGTTGACGGTGATGGGCAGATCGTAGATGGGACCTTCCTTTTTGATGTCGGCAGGCGCCAGATTAAAGGTGATGTGGCTCGATGAGATCGGCAGACCGCAGTTGCGCAGGGCGCTTGTCACCCTGTCCTTGCTCTCCTTGACCGCCGCGTCGGGCAGTCCGACCAGGTCGATCCTCGGAAGTCCGCGGTTGGAGGAAGCCTCTACCTCCACCAAGTAGCCGTCGATGCCGCTGATGCCAAAACTGGCGGTTTTCACTACCATAATGCTGCCTCCTGACATGCTTTTTCAAAATTATACCATTAATCATTCGATTTGACAAGCTGACAATCTGGCAAATATCGACAAATCATGCAGTAATTGTGTACATTTTATTCAAGCCTTATGTTGCATGTCTACAAAAAAAGAGAAAAGTGATTGACAATTCTTGAAAACTATTATATTATTTTGTTATGGAATATCATGTTATGGGGTGGAAAAGTGAGCAATGCAAAGGACTCTTACCGCGCACTTTCCGATGATGTTCTTGCCGAACTTTCAAAAGAAGGCGACGAGCAGGCTTTTTCCGAGCTTGTCCTGCGCTATTTTGGCAGAATCAGTTATATTGCGCGCAAATACTCCGCACGGGGCTATGAGCATACCGACTTTGAGCAGGAAGGCCTGATCGGTCTTTACGATGCAGCGAGGACGTATGACCCTGCCGGAGCGAGGTCCTTTTACAGTTATGCTTTGCTGTGTGCTGAGCGGCGGCTCATCTCCGTCATCCGCAAGCAAAATTCCAACAAGACTGTTCCCTCCTCTTTATTGGTCGGATTAGACGCACTTGATTTTGACACGCCCGACCCTTCTTCATCTCCGGACGGCGCTGTGATGCTGCGGGCTACGTTTGACCAGCTGAGCCGGATACTCTCCAAAAGGGAGTTGCAGGTGCTCAAGCTGTATTGCCAAGGTCAGAGCTACGCGCAGATCGCCGAAATGCTGGGATGTTCCCAAAAATCGGTGGACAATGCCCTGCAGCGCGTGCGCAGAAAGTGCGGCAATCTGGATATGTCCTGAACAGACCCCGCGGTGCAAATCCGCACAGGACAAATTAGTGCCAAAGAGAGGTAAAAACAAATGTATGAGGACAAAACTTTAGTCTGTAAGGAATGCGGCAACGAGTTCGTATTCACCGCAGGCGAGCAGGAATTCTATGCGGAGAAGGGTTTTGAAAACGAGCCCCAGCGCTGCAAGGAATGCCGTCAGGCGCGCAAAAACGCCGCCAAAGCTGGCAGAGAGTTCTTCGATACCACCTGCGCTGCATGCGGTGGCCCGGCAAGAATTCCTTTTAAGCCCATGGAAGGCAAAAGCTACTATTGCAGCGATTGCTTCGCAAAACTCAAAGCAGATGCTGAATAATGAAATATAGATTCTTTATGTGAATTTTCTTAGCAACTGTGAGCGGTAAACTTCGGTTTACCGCTTTTTTCTATTGCTTTAGGTCAAGGTCAGAAAAAGTCAAAAATTTCTCAAAAATTAGGATTTGGGAGCATTCGGGAGCAAACAGGAGAAATTCAAAGGAAGTGCCGCAAAACTTGACCTTAATTGACTTTGACTTTCTCTGACCTTCCCGCTATAATATAGTCAAGCTC
>CAMKSB010000106.1 GCA_946415335.1 uncultured Clostridia bacterium | reverse complement strand
GGACGTCTGGGAAGCCGTCCCCTACTTTTCGAGGTCGTCAAGTCTGTGGTTGGCGACCTTGATTTTTTCGTCCAGTAAATTGATACTTTCCTCCGCCTTGAACATGCGCTCGATCAGGTTGTTGTGCTTGTCGACCTTCTTTTCAAGCTGTTCAATGCGGTAATTGCTGAGTTTGGAATTCAGCGCGATGCCGCCGAGCGTGCCGCCCAGTGAACCGAGCAGGCTCAGAAGCGCCACAATGATCGTGTCGGACACGGATAACACCTCTTTCCGCGCTCTTACTGCTATGTTATTGCCAAACGGCAAAAATGTGACAAATGATGGAACGCGCATCATGCCTCCTTTGTGATTTCGCGGTCGGTTCATATACAACAGCAAACGGGCGTAAATTGCATATCAATATGCAATTTTCCAGAAAAAAACAGCAGGCGTGATGCCTGCTGTTCGTTTCATAGTGATAAGTTTATTATTTCATTTTGGAGAGCAGTCCGCTGATCAGAAGCGCAAAGTTTTTGGCGGAGTCGTTTGAAGAATCCTTTACCTCGTCGTGAGAGATTTCCTTCTGCATGCCAGCCGCCATATTCGTAACGCAGCTGACGGTGCAAACGCGCATACCCATGTGCCTTGCCGCGATCACCTCTACTACCGTGCTCATGCCCACGATGTCGGCGCCGAGGCTGCGATACATCTTGATTTCGGCAGGAGATTCATACTGCGGACCGGTCACCTGGATCATCACGCCCTCGTGAACCGTGATATCGTGCTCCTTGGCGACATCCTCGACAATAGCGATCAGCTCCTTGTCAAAGGCAGTCGTCATGTCGGTAAAGCGGTCGCCGAGCTTGTCGATATTCTCTCCTATCAGCGGCGACGGGACAAAGCCGGAAATATAATCCACGTTTGCCACAAAGTCGCCGACGCTGTAATCGGCATTGATCGCGCCGACCGCGTTGGTCAGGATGACCGTGTCGGCGCCCAGAAGATGAAGCACACGCAGAGACAACACGACCTCGTGCATGTCGTAGCCCTCGTAATAGTGGACTCTGCCGTTCATCATGACGACCTTTTTGCCCTGTATCTCGCAAAATATCAGCGTGCCGTCATGACCGGCTACCGTCGAGACCGGAAAACCGTCGATCTGGCTGTAGGGGATCTCGGCGATGATCTTCACGCTGTCCGCGTAATCGCCCAGTCCGCTGCCTAAAACCAACACGATATCCGGCACGAAATCGGTCTTTTCGCGAATCTGCTTCACGCAGCTTTCCAGGCGCGCATAGTACGCGTCCGCGTCAAACTTGCCCTGCGCGCTGTCCGGATGATCCTCTCCCTGCGGAGACTGACCGCTGCTCGACGCGCATCCGCCTAACGCAAATACAAGTGCGAAAACCATAAGCAATGATACGAGTCGTTTCATAACTGTCTCCTTTTTTCACAGTTGCATGATCTGAGAACGGCTTTACGCGACAAAGTATTCGCCGGTCGTGCCGGTTCCGCCGGTGTAATCCGCCACGTACTTCTGGACGCAGGTCGTATCAAGGACAGACACCCTGCCGTCTCCGTTGACGTCAGCTGTCCTCATGCGCACGTCGGAGATCGTTTCCAGACCGATGGAGACTCTCTGTATCAGCGTCGCGTCGGAAACCGTGATAGCGCCGTCGCCGTCCGCGTCTCCCATATAGTAAGTCTCCACGATGTTGAGCTTGACTTTGACTACACCGTCGTCAAACGTCAGCATCATGTCGTGCTCGCCGTTCTGAAAACCGGTCAGTTCCGATTTGCCGATGGAAAGCACGCCCTCGTGCATGACCATATTGCTGGCGATGTTATCGCCGAGATATTCGCCGTCTACCGAAACAGAGGCGATCACGGATTCGGAATTGGTCTTGATCTTGATGCCTGAATTGCTGTCGCGGTTCCACTCAATATCGGTCGTATCCGCGGTGATCTCCTTCTGCTCAAGCGGCAGGATCGCGTCATAGTCGACATACGCCATCATGCGGTCGCTGTTCTTGGCTAATTTCTTTCCGCGGTATTCCTCCTCCACATCCAGATCCATCTGACGGGTGATGACCTGTCCGTCGGAGTTGCCGTTGGTGTAGGTCAGAACGTGGGTGTCCTTGTCATAGTCAACGACGATCGCAACGTGGTCGAACCACTGACCGGACGCGTCCCAGGAGACGAAAAACAGTCCGCCGGGCTTATAAGGGATTTCAAGCGGATCAACGTCGATGTGGTAGTAGGTGTTCCAGTTGTATTTGTCCAGCTTGTGATGCGCCTTCGGCGTGTAGTAAACGCCCTTCTGCCTGAAATTGAACGCCATGATCCATGCGTCCGCGTCGTACTCCACTCTCGGCTCGGCATAGTAGGAATAGTAGTAGCGTTTCAGTCTTTCGTCGTCGGAATAGCCTGCCTGATACAGACACCAGCTGGCGAAGATCGCGCACCAGTCGCAGTCGAGATACTGCGTGTCCTCAGGTCTGTCCATGATATAACGCTGCGCCCAGCGAGTGTATTCGGTATTGCCGGTACGGTTGCCGTTCATGCGCAGCTCGGCGCCTGTCCACAGCAGACCGTCCTTCCTTGCCTGCTCGAGATCGACGCCCTCCGTGGCGTAGTTCTTATAGCCCTCCTGCGACAAGGCGACGGCAAGCGTTCTCTCCATGGCGGACTTGTCCTTAGTGTCCTCCAGCGCGGCGGTCAGCTTGGTGTAGTACGGAGAGCCTTGATATTCTTCCGAATACTTGAAATCATCCTTTGCCGCAGCCGACGGCATAGCAAAGACAAGCGAAGTACATAGTACGGCGGCTGAGAGAACGCCGCTGACGAGTCGTTTTATCTTCATATAAAATCTCCTAGTTAAGTTCTTGACGGCCTAGCTGTTCTTTCCGCAGCGTCCGGTATCGTCAGTCAGATCCGCCAAATACTTTTGAATGACGGTCGCGTTCGCAACGCTCAGTCTGCCGTCGCCGTTGATATCGGCAAGAAGCGCCTGTCTGAAGTTCAGCTTCAGCAGTTCCGCGGCTGCCTTCTGGATCATGGTGGCGTCAAGGATATTGACTTTGCCGTCCATGTTGACGTCGCCGTAGACACAGCCCTGCTTGGGATCGTCCTCGCCGTTTGTCAGCAGATAGAGCTGCGTGCCGTAGAAGGGATTGGCGGTGGTGATGTACATGCCCTCTTCGGTGGTGACAAAGCGGAGAGCGCCGTAGTTGAACTTGTCGCCGAAGCCGTCTGTGGTGACTGCTTTCCAGTTTTCGCCGTCAGCGGATTTGTAGATATCAAAGCCCTGCGTGTCAACGGCGACTCTGGCGCTGATCTCCATATAGAGTCCGAAAGCCTTCCAGATATCGTCATGCTTGGCGAGTTCGTAGGAGAAGTCGTCGAGGAACAGCGCCTTGACTGTCTCGGCGGCGTCCTTGAGGATGTCACAAAGCATCTCTGCCTCGCCTTTTCTCAGGCAATAGGCGGTGGGCTTGGACTTGATGTCCTGCGCGATATGAGAAATAGCGGTGACGGTGGACATGGCGGTCGCCTTGTACTGCTCACGGAATGCCGCAACGGCATCGCGGTCGGTGACGTCCAGTGTACGCAGCGCGTTCATCATTGCTGTCAAATTGTTGCATACCGCCTCGGTCTCCTCGTTGAGGACGTTTCTGGAGGTCAGATATGCCAGAGCCAATACTGCCAAGCGCTGGTGCTCATCCATGTTCTTGATATGCTCGATGAACTTTTTGATATTTGCCTGTGTGTCGATGATGATTTTATCATCCGCGCCGGGCATGGTCTGCTCGTTCGCCACATCTTCGGCATATTCGTCGATCTCCTGCTTGGAAACCTCGTTCTTGATCAGCTTTGCCCAGAAGGAGAAGGTGTTGACAAACTGATTTTTGATCTCCTCGGGCGTCATCTCGGCAACGCTGCCGCCGGTCAGTCTTGTCAGATAGTTGTAGATCACCTTGGAATCCATGGTGCCGATGTAAAACTCACCGTTGTACTCACCGTGCTTCCAGATGTATTCGTTGGTCGTGCCCTTTGTCAGAGCCGTGAAGCCCTTTACCTCGGAGAAACGCCCGGTGTCGGGATCCATCACCGAGAGCGTCTGCGCGTGTCTGGTGGTGGCGATCAGCGGCTCAAGATAGTCGGCGAAATCGGTGCTTTCGGGTGAAGTCACCATTCTCAGCATTCCCTGGATACCCATCAGTTCAGCGGCGATCGTGTGGTCGATGTCGTAAGTATAGAGCTTGTCGTTAAATACGCCGAGAGCGCCTACCACGGAAAGATAGCCGAGGGTGTAGTGCTGCGCGTCGGTGAAGCCGAGCTTGTCGGTGGGTGACAGTCCCTGGTTGTTGGGGCTGTTCTGATCGCGTCCGATGACCTCCTGCCATACCCAGCCGTACTCGTTCGCTTGTTCGCCGTCCTTGGCAGGGTGTCCCTTGAACACGACATAGCCGAGCATGTTGGGGATGGTAGCGTAGATCTCATCGTGATAGGCGGTCATATCCCAGAACGGGCTGCCGGCGGTAGCCGCTACAAAGGAATCGTCGCCGTAGTTGCCCTGAGCGCCGGTTTCGGTGGTATAGGCAAAGTCGCGGTAGTCGGCAACCGTATTCCAGCCGTCGCCTGCTTCGTTTCTCTCGATGACAGCCAGCTTGACGGTCTCGCCTTCTCCGAGTTTCTCGTCAGCCTGTGTGCCGGCAAAGTAGAGTTTGTCGCGATAGATGCAGTTGGCTCTCATGCTGGAGCCCTGCTTGGTGGTATATACCTCGGTAAGCACGTCGTTTTCGTCCAGCTTATAGATCTTGGGATCGTTTCCGGACGCGCCGACATAGGTGGCAAAGTAGAGGTCGTTTCCGTATTTCGCCACATGGCGGAAGGGATTCTGCGTTTCGGCGACAACCTCGAACTTGCCGGGATCCTGTCGGTTCATCTTTACCAAAACGCCGCTGTTTTCGTTAGCGGGATAAGGCACTTCGGCGTTGGTGATGGCGTCGACCAGCTTCCACATGGTCTCGCTGTCCATCTGTCCTGACGCGAGAACAGCAGGCTCCAAATACGCCTTGATCACCGCTCCCACGGTGTTTCGCCAACCGCCGATATACAGCCAATCGCCGCGCTCCGCCATGCTCCAGCCGTAACCGATCTCACGGTCTCCGATCAGACCGTCAGCCTCACCGGGCTTGCCGTTGGGGTTGGAGATCCTGGTGACGGTGTCGCCCGAAAGCGTCCTCTGCTGCGCGACTGCTCCGGCGCCGGCTGCCGTGCCCAGCAGCATGACGGCTGACAAGCAAACCGCGGTCGTTCTTGTCATGAGTTTTTTGATGAAGGTTGGTTTCATTTTTCTTCCCCCTTTATTATTGTTGTTTTTAGATTAACACATTTTGTGAAAAATATCAAGAAAAAATCGTCATCTCCCGAAAATTTTATTCTGTTTAAAAGAATCGGGAAATGCCTGAAAAAGCATTTCCCGATGAAGTGAACGATTTA
>CAMKSB010000105.1 GCA_946415335.1 uncultured Clostridia bacterium | reverse complement strand
TGTAGAGCGCCAGCCACTGCTTGCCGACGTCGCCGTTGAGGTCGGCGCGGTCGAGGAGAATCTCGTGGTTCTCCTTCTCCACGTTGCTGCTGCCGTCGGTACGGTTGCAGGGAACATACCGATAATACGCGGTCTGGTTCTGTATCATCATCTCTTTACCGGTTTTGGTATCGGTGACGGTAATGTCGGTTTTCTCTACAATGTATTTCGGAATGGGAGCGAACTTCACCCTGTAGTACTCCATCATCTCGGTAACGGTGGTGTAGATAGAAAAGCCCGCGAGGAGCGCCGAAACAACCGCAAAGCCGACAGAAAGATATTTGCACAGATTTGACTTTGAGACGCTCTCCTGCATCGCCTTCCTCGCCGCTTCTTCGGCTTTCGGAATATCTCTGGTTTCAAGACTGTTGATCTGCCTGGTCAATTGTCTAACAGATGTATCTTGTCCGTATCGACCGAATTTCTCAAAATAAGCGTTAGATTTTGCATAATCCAATTTATTGTTTAATTCGCTCAGGCGCATTTGCAGATCTCCAAGCCTCGTTACAGCCCTTTCCCCTGCTTTTGCGATCATCTTGCTGGCTATGCCTGTACCAAGTGCCACCGCTCCGGTTGCCGCGGTACAGCTCCAGAGGACGATACTGAGGGTGCTCAGCTTAAATCCGGAGTTGGTTGCGCTTGCGCTTGTGCTTGCGTCCGCGCGCAGCGCTTCGTCGGTCAGTGCGACGCCGCCCTTTTCATAGATCTCGCGGTTGACTCCCTCAAAGATAGAGGCGGGCTTCATCTTATCGAGATCAACGCTGTTAAATCCCTTTTCGTCCGTGAAAGCCATGATGATCATATCCTTGATGGACAAAAAGTCGAGTCCGGCGATCTGACCGCCCGAGAGCGCGTCTACGATCGGATACAGGGCACGGATCTTCTTCTCGCTGTTGAACTCAGACACGTCCTTTTGGAAGAAATCCAGCAGCGAACCTTTTTCATACTTTATTGCTTCAAGAAAATCGTGGACAGCGATATCTTCCGCCGCCTTGCCGCCGTCAAGCAATAAATTATGCTTGTCGAGCTCCTCATCCATCGCCTTGGCAAGTTCTTCATCAGATGAATTTTCGTTTACTTTAGTGTTTGTATCACTTTCGAGCTCAGTATCGATTACTTCATCAGCGCTGTCGACCGCGTTGTCGTAGTTGAGCAGGAGCTCGTTGAACGTGCTCCACTTTTCGCGGATCTTCTTAGCGGTGTCGTAATATTTTTTATCCAGCTCCTGGTTGATCTCAGAGGGGGTTATACCGGGGTTTTCTTCCTTGACCTCTTGGGTCAGCTTATCGAGATCGGTTTCCAAAAATCTGTCGAGCCATGTATTGTCGGAGGAATCCGACGCCTTAGTCAGCTCGGTCTCCATCAGCATGACAGCCTGACCGTTGCCCTGCATCAGAAGGGTGAGGATATCGCAGCGGCTTTTCTTTTCGGTGTCGGAGAGCTTGTTGTAGGCGTCGTCGCCCATTTCGTATTTGGTCTCGTTTATCAAGAGGTCGCCCAGCGGCTTGCCGCCGGTGTCGTCGTCGGTCAGCTTGTTGAGCAGCATCCTATAATAGTCAGCGCGCTTGTAGTTGGCGGAATCCTGCGGCTTTTTCAGGTTCTCACGATACTCGCTGAGCGTAGAGATAAAGCGGTCGACAAAGGGCTTGATCTGCGTATCCATTTGAGTCTTCATCAGATTTTCATATTCCTGATAGCTGAAGCCGCCGTTCATGTTCATTACCGCAAGGTCGGTGATGGCGTCACTCGCGTCGTCGGTGGTCTTGTAGCCCAGATAGACGATTTTCTGGTTGGGGCCTTCTTTGAGGGCGTTACCGGTGCCGGCGTCCTCGTTGAGGTCGGCATAGTTGCCCTTGTCGTCGGCGAGGATGGTGTAGCCCTCTTCAAGAAGCTCCTTTGAGGCTTCCTCAGAGGTCTTGCCCATGCCTACCTTGACCTCGCTGATGTACTTCTTTCCGTTATCCGCTGCCGAGGCGACAAGCTGCGTGGGATAGACGAGCAGCATCGTCAGGCAAAGGAGCACGGATGTGAAGATGGTTGCGATTTCCTTCATGGTGTTTTCCTCCCTGTTTGAGTGAAGTTTTTAATTGTTGCTACTATTATAACACAGAAAGGGGGACAATAGGGGGACAAATATATGAAAATTTTCCTTTATTTGAAAAAAATTTGATGATTTGGGCGTTTTTGCCTGTTCCAAAATGGAACACCCCTTGACTTGGAAGGATTTACACGCCGAAATTTTCACCGTTTATGACAAAAAGGGCTATCGCGCAGATGAACGCGACAGCCCTTGATGTGGTTTGTTAATTCGATTGTGCTTGCTCGGCTTCCTTCTTTTTCTTCTTGTTTGCCAGCTGAATGACGGCGAAGGTGAGCAAGCCGCCTACGGCAAGACCGATCACGCCGCCCAGCGCGAGGGAGCCGCCGGAGAACAGCGAGCCTACCGCCGTTTTTGCCTTATCACGCTTAAAGAACACATAGGTGCCCTCATTGGGGTCGTTATAGCAAAGAGGCATGCTCTTGCTTGCGTCTGTCAGGTTCTGCACCGCTTCCTCGCCGAACATATGGATGCCGGTAGTGTAGCCCGCGGGAGCGCCGCCCTTGCCCTGCTTGAACTTTAAGGAATCCGCGAGGATCGGCAAGCCGTTTTCATATTTCACGCTGTAGAGAGCCAGCCACTGCTGACCTACGTCGCCGTTGAGGTCGGCTCGGTCGAGGAGTATCTTATGGTTTTGCTTCTCGATCTTGCTTCCGCCGCCGTCAGTCCTGTTGCAGGTGACGACCTTATAGTAGGCAGTCTGGTTCTTGAGCATGATCGTCTCGGTCTTGCCGTTGATGGTTTCAGTTGTAGTGATATCGGCTTCATCAACGATATATTTGGGAATAGGCGCGAAATCGACCTTGTAGTATTCCATCATCTCCGTGATGGTGGTGTAGATAGAGTAACCGGCAAGGATCACACCGGCTATGGTAAAGCCTACCGACAGATACTTGCATATACTCGACTTTTTTGCCAACTGCGCAGTTGCGTCCTGGTTTTCATCAAGGTTATTGTAGTTTTTAATCGCTTCTTTATATTCAGGCGATCTGGAATATTCCAAGAATTCTTTATTCTTTGCTATCATTTCATTTTCTACCGCTTTAATCTGATGCGCAGGGTTGGCATGCTCGTTCTGAAACATATGGTTTAACCGTTCGGCTAATATATCCGATTGTTTAGAGAGCTTATCATATTGTGCTTGAGCGGCAAGCATTCGCTGTTCCGCCTCATTAAAGGCTTGAGCAGCGGCTGCGGCTTTTTTTCCGTAAATAACAGACGCGACACCGGTACCCACCGCTACGGCGCCCGCAGCAGCTGTACAGGTCCAGAGCACTATGCCCAATTTGCTCAGCTGGAAGGCAGATTTCGGTTGCTGAGAGGCAGCTTTTTCGCGCAGCGCCTTGCTGGTCAGCGCGACGCCGCCCGTTTCGTAGATCTCACGGTTGACATTCTGATAGACGGACGCGGGTTTCATGTTGCTGACATCTATGCTGTTGAAGCCGTTTTCGTCCGATATCGCCATCAGGATCATGTCCTTGATGGAGAGAAAGTCCAGACCGGCGATCTGACCGTCCGAGAGCGCGTCAACGATCGGGTACAGATCGCGGATCTTCTTCTCACTGGTGAATTCCGATACATCTTTTTCAAAGAAATTGAGCAGAGTACCTTTGCCGTATTCGGTAGCCTCAAGGTAGTCGTGAGCAACGATATCCTCAGCCGCCATGCCGCTTTTGATCATGGTAGCCTGATCATCGAACATCCCTTTGTTGAACTCCGCGATCTCCTCTTTCTTTGTGACGTTTTCTATGTCAATTTCTTTTCTGTCTTTGTTTTCTTCATTTGTTTCTGCCGCTTCTTCCGCCTTATCAAGAGCGTTATCGTAGTTTAGCAGGGTCTCGTTGAAGGTGTTCCACTTTTCGCGGATTTTCTTAGCGGTGTCGTAATATTTTTTATCCATCTCCTGATTGATCTCAGAGGGGGTCATACCGGGGTTTTCTTCCTTGACCTCTTGGGTCAGCTTATCGAGATCGGTTTTCAAAAAGCGGTCGAGCCATGTATTGTCAGAAGAGTCGGACGCCTTTGTCAGCTGTGTTTCCATCAGCTGTATCGCCTGACCGTTGCCCTGCATCAAAAGGGTAAGGATGTCGCAGTGCTCCTTCTTCTCCTCGTCGGAGAGCGCGTTGTAGGCGTCGTCGCCCATTTCGTATTTTGTCTTGTTGACCAGCAGATCACCCAGCGGCTTGTCACCGGTGTCGTCGTCGGTCAGCTTATTGAGCAGCGTTCTGTAATAATCCGCGCGCTTGTAGTTGGCGGAATCCTGCGGCTTTTTCAGGTTCTCACGATACTCGCTGAGCGTAGAGATAAAGCGGTCGACAAAGGGCTTGATCTGCGTATCCATTTGAGTCTTCATCAGATTTTCATATTCCTGATAGCTGAAGCCGCCGTTCATGTTCATTACCGCAAGGTCGGTGATGGCGTCACTCGCGTCGTCGGTGGTCTTGTAGCCCAGATAGACGATTTTCTGGTTGGGGCCTTCTTTGAGGGCGTTACCGGTGCCGGCGTCCTCGTTGAGGTCGGCATAGTTGCCCTTGTCGTCGGCGAGGATGGTGTAGCCCTCTTCAAGAAGCTCCTTTGAGGCTTCCTCAGAGGTCTCTCCCATACCTACCTTGACCTCGCTGATGTACTTCTTGCCGCTACCCTCCGCGGACGCGATAACCTGCGCCGGAGAGAGCACCAGCATCGTAATACACAGCAATGCCGAAGTGATGATTGTCAGTAATTTTTTCATTGTGCACCTCCATTTTATATATCAAAATAATATAACAATGATATTATAACACAAGTAGGGGGACAATAGGGGGACAAATTTATGAAAATTTTCCTTTTTTTGAAAAAAATTTGATGATTTGGGCGTTTTTGCCTGTTCCAAAATGGAACACCCCTTGACTTGGAAGGATTTACACGCCGAAATTTTCACCGTTTATGACAAAAAGGGCTATCGCGCAGATGAACGCGACAGCCCTTGATGTGGTTTGTTAATTCGATTGTGCTTGCTCGGCTTCCTTCTTTTTCTTCTTGTTTGCCAGCTGAATGACGGCGAAGGTGAGCAAGCCGCCTACGGCAAGACCGATCACGCCGCCCAGCGCGAGGGAGCCGCCGGAGAACAGCGAGCCTGCCGCTGTTTTTGCTGTGTCACGCTTGAAGAATATATAGGTGCCCTCATGGGGGTCGTTATAGCAAAGGGGCAGGCTCTTACTTGCGTCTGTCAGGTTCTGTACCGCTTCATCGCCGAACATATGGATGCCGGTAGTGTAGCCCTCGGGCGCGCCGCCCTTGCCGAGTTTGAACTTTAAAGAATCGGCAAGGATCGGCATGCCGTTCTCATACTTCACGCTGTACAGCGCCAGCCACTGCTTGCCGACGTCGCCGTTGAGGTCAGCTCGGTCGAGGAGTATCTCATGGTTTTGCTTCTCGATCTTGCTTCCGCCGTCGGTACGGTTGCAGGATACTGCCTTGTAATAGGCGGTCTGGTTCTTGATCATGACCTTTTCGCCCTTTTCGTTGGTGGC
>CAMKSB010000104.1 GCA_946415335.1 uncultured Clostridia bacterium | reverse complement strand
ATTTAAAATTTGTCGATCAGTTCCGCCGCGTACATCTGGATCAAGGTCGCGTCGGTGACGTCGATTTTGTTGTCGCCGGTGACGTCGGCGGCTTTTTGTTGTTCTGCTGTCAGGTCGATCAGCTCGGCGGCGGACATCTGGACAAGCGTCGCGTCGGTGACGTCCACCTTGCCGTCAAGGTTCACGTCGCCGCGCAGGACGCCGTCTGACACGGCGAGCGTCTGGGTACGGCAGGAAACATAGCGGTTGCGGAAATAGCCGCCGCTCGTATAGTAAACGGAGAGGTACTCGCCGCTGTCGGACGGGGAGACGGCTTTCGTGTAGACGTGATGGTTGTTTTTCAGTGAAAACTCCGGGGAGGTCGTGTTGTTGAAGCGCTGCTCGCCGGAATAAGTGCCGTCGCCGTTCGGCGTGACGCGGTATACCTCGGAGATATCGGTGCCGATATCCCCCCGGTTGACGTCAAAACTCACCTCGTCTCCCGTCTTTGCTTCCGCCGGATCGATGGTGAAATAGTTGAAAGCGTCAAATATGCTGTCACTGATCCGGTACGTGACTTCCATGCGGCTGAGCAAGCCCTTGGGGTCGGTCACGTTTTCCGGCAGGCTCGTGGGATCGCCGGCGGCGTAAAAGCAATGATGTTCTTCGTCCAGCTTCCAGCCTCCGAGGATATCGACCTCGCAGGTTTTGCCGTTCGTTGTTTCGACAGGCGCTTTCTTAGGAAGGATCGCCGCGATTTTCTGCAGGCTGTCCGTATCGCCCATCGTCTCATACACGACGTAGTTCCAGTCGTTGTATACGCTGCTGACCTGCGCAGGCGCATAGTCCCTGACGTCGAAGAAATCGACGGTGTAGACGATCTCTGCGTCCTTGCCCCCGGCGTCCTTCAAGCCCTGGATGTTCACGCGGTAGCGGTCGGTATAGGTATCTTCCGCGTCGTCGGGCTGGACGAACAGCACGACCGTATCGCTGTTTTGTACCGTATTGTCAGCGGCGCTTCTCTCCATGACCTTGCCGGTGTCAAGATTGGTAATGGTGACGGTCACGGCGGCGTTTTCCTCCGCGTGCAGCGTTTTGTCGGCGAGGTAGACCTCCCAGACGGATTCGTCGGGGTTGATGAGATTGTTGGGGAAGTAGCCGGGCGACGGGAACGCTAACGTCACTTTGTACGGATCGTAGCCGAGGCTGTCTTGCGGATAGTGCGTCGTTCCGATGCCGACGTGTCCGCTGTATCCGTAGGAAATGCCGGCGTAATAGGGTGAGATCAGCGCGTGACGGTGCCCGACCGTGTCAAAGCTCTTAAAATAGGTATTGTAGCCCTCGTTCATCCAGCCGGTCACCGAGCCCTGCGGCGTGTAGCCCCAGGCGAGGATGTTATGGTAGGCGTGGGCGCCCTGTTCCCATAGTTCGTCGCTCATGTCCTCCGGCTTCTTGTCAGCCGACACGAAATGGTTGAAATCAAAGTTTCTCACCAAAGCGCCTGCTTGCAAGTCCGCCGAGGATTCAAGGGTTCCGCTGTACGCCGGACTGCCGGAAAGCCAGCGGAAGTAGTTCGTCATGGCGAGCATCGCCTTATGGGCGTCTTCGGTCAGCACGCCCGGCTCATAGGGGTTTTCGAGCGACGGCGCAACGCTGTACCAGGTGCTCGGGTCATTGTCGCTGTAGGTCGGCGCCGCCGCCGACACCTCGCCGTATTTTTCGCCGATCTGCTCCATGGTTCTGCCTTTGAAGGCAGGAAGCTCGTCAAGGTCAAGGATGACCGTTTCGTTTTGTGCCGCGCCGGCAGTGGTGACCGCGCCTGTGCTCAGCATGAGCGCCGCCGTCAGCGCGCAGAGGGTTCTTTTCATTCTATACGCATCTCCTTTGGGTTTTTGCTATTAAAATTTTACAACAGAATTTCCAATCTGTCAACTGTGTTGCCACTTTTCTTTGTTTGTGGTATAATCTTAGTAAATACTTCCCGGGAGGAATCCACATGAAAATATACGGTAAAATCGGCGCAGTCCTGACAGCGGCTGCCATGGTCGTTTCAATGAGTATCGCGCAGGTCGGCGCAGTGGTCGGCAGCAAACCGCATTCCGATCTCTATTCCTTCCGCATGACGGAAAACGGCACGCTCGCGCTGACCAACTGCAGCGGCAAAGCCGCCATTCCCGAACGCTATCCCGACGACATGGAATATTTCGTTGATGATCCCTATCTGCCGGACGGCGCAACGCCGGACTACAGCGGCGTCGCCGTCACCGCCATCGACGACTGGGCGTTCGCCAACAACAAATTTATCGAAACCGCCGACGTGCCGGGCACGATCCGCTCGGTCGGCAAGGGCGCTTTCTACAACTGCGTCAACCTCAAGTCCGCTTCCCTTCCGGCAGGCGTGACCGAGCTGGCGGCGAATACCTTTGAAAAATGCCTGTATCTGGAGAACGTCCAGCTGGGCAATCAGCTGAAAACCATCGGCGACGAGGCGTTTTACGACTGCCGCCGCCTGAAATCGCTCGATATTCCGCAGACCGTCACCGCCATCGGCGACGAAGCCTTCACCAACTGCCGCAGCATGACGACGCTGGTGATCCCCGAGGGCGTTCAAAAAATCGGCTCCGAGGATATCGTCGGCTTCGGCATGTTCGAGAACTGCAAGGCGCTGGAGGAGATCACGATCCCCGAAACCGTCGGCTATATCCAGCCGAACGCCTTTGAAGGCTGCAAAAACGTCATGCTGCTCGGCGAAAACGACAGCTATTCGCAGCAGTACGCCATCAGCCATCAGCTGCCTTTCAAGGCGATCGTCGTGCCGGACAACCTTGTCGGCGACGTGAACAGCGATGAGAAAGTCGACGTCACTGACGCTTCCGAAGCCCAGCTTGCCGTCGCGGAGCTCACCACGCTGACCGCCAGACAGGCAAAAGCCGCCGACGTCAATCACGACGGCGTGGTAGACGTGATCGACGTCACCCTGATTCAACTTTATGCTGCCGAAATGATCGACAGCTTCTGATCAGACAGATAAATTTACGAAAGGACGGATGTATATGTCAAACAACATCACCGCCGGCAAGGGCGGCGAGCGCTATGTGCCTTATGATGAGCGCACGGGCAACGAGTCGGTCGTCTACTTCACGCGCGACCTCTCCGCCGAAGGGCTGAAAAAGGTCTACGAAAAGGTCAACGCCGGCATAACCGGCAAGATCGGCGTCAAGCTGCACACCGGCGAGCCGCACGGTCCCAACATCATTCCGCGCGAATGGGTGAAGGAGCTGATGGAGAGCGAACCGGAGTTGAAAAACGCCGCGATCGTCGAGACGAACACCTATTACGAGGGCGACCGCTACACCACCGAACAGCACCGCAAAACGCTGGAGGTCAACGGCTGGACGTTCTGCCCGGTCGATATCATGGACGCCGAAGGCACCGTTATGCTGCCGATCGAAGGCGGCAAGTGGATGAAGGAGATGTGCCACGGCGCGAGCATGACGACCTATGATTCCATGCTGGTGCTCACTCATTTCAAAGGTCACACCATGGGCGGCTTCGGCGGCTCCAATAAGAACATCGGTATCGGCTGCGCTGACGGTAGGATCGGCAAAAAGTGGATCCACTCCCGAGAAGGCGGCGATATGTGGTCGATCGCCGAGGAAGAGCTGATGGAGCGCATCACCGAGTCCACCAAGGCGACGATCGATTTCTTCGGCAAGCATATCACCTACGTCAACGTCATGCGCAACATGTCGGTATCCTGCGACTGCGAGGGCGTCAATGCCCAGCCGGTCGTCACGCCGAACGTCGGCATCCTCGCTTCCACGGATATCCTCGCGCTCGACCAGGCGTGCGTCGATCTGATCTACGCCATGAGAGAGGACGAGAACCATGCCTTGGTAGAGCGTATCGAAACCCGTCACGGTCATCGTCAGCTCAGCTGCATGAAGGAGATGGGCATGGGCAACGACAAGTATATTTTGATCGATCTGGACAACGGCGAGGTCAGGATGACGCAGCGGCAGGCTGTCGAAAACCTCAAGCCGTTCGGTCGGGAATAAGGGGGATTTATTGTGATAGAAACCGCATTGACGAGAAGTCAGGCTTCTCTTGGTAAAAAAATCACCGTCAAAACACTGCTCTCCGCCGGTTTGATCGCGCTGGCTGTCGCGCTGCCGCAGATCGTCCATCTGGCTCTCGGTCAGCCGGGCGGCGTGCAGCTGCTGCCGATGTACCTTCCGGTGCTGCTCGGCGGCTGTCTCCTCGGCTGGCGCTGGGCGCTCGCCGTCGGCGTGCTCTCTCCTGCCGTCAGCTTCCTGCTCACCTCGCTGATGGGAAGCCCCATGCCGGCGCTGCCGCGTCTGCCCTATATGATGGCGGAACTGGCGGTGTTCGCGCTGGTCAGCGGCTTGTTCAGCAAAAAGATCGCGCAGAACGGCTGGTGGGCGTTCCCGGCTGTTATTCTTGCCCAGCTTGCCGGCAGAGCGGTTTTCCTCGGACTGGCGGCTGTTTTCCCGACCTTTACCGTGGAAATGATCCGGTCGCAGATCCTTGCCGGATGGATGGGGCTCGCGATCCAGGCTGTCGCGGTGCCGCTGCTGGTCATCGCGATCCGCGCGCTGCTGCTGAAGGACGAGAAGGCATGAGCGATCTTGCCGCCGCGAAGGCGCATCTGAACGGTCACTCGATCTGTCTGTGCAAGAGCGGCGAATGGTTCACCGACGACGGCAGGGGGATCTCTCCCATGATGCGCTTCCTCGGTGAGAACCGCGATCTGCGCGGCTATGCCGTCGCCGATGTGATCGTCGGAAAGGCGGCTGCCATGCTCTTTGTCAAAGCCGGCATTGCCGCCGTTTACGGCGAGGTCATGTCAAAGGCGGCGAAGGCGTTCCTTGAAACACATCTGATTCCCTGCGAAGCCAAAACGCTGACGGAGTTTATCATCAACCGCAAGGGAGACGGCTTCTGCCCGATGGAACAGACCGTTGCCGCCATCGACGACCCGGACGAGGCTTACAGCGCGCTGAAAGAAAAAATCAAACAAATGACAACACCGGCTCAGGATCATCCCTGAGCCGGTCTTGTGTATATAAAAAATCAAAATGAAAAAGCAAATTGATTTGTGGTAATTGAATGGTGATCAGCGTGCGGTCACGTTGAGGTTTTCGTCGACGGTGAAATTGATGGTGGTGGAAGCCTTGGTAGCGTCGTCGAGGTGGTAGATGAGCTTGATGGTACCCGTGCCGGGCGTCGTGCCGATCAGGCTGAAATCGTAGTCCTTGTCAGCGAAGGTGTAGTCGCAGCCGACCTTGACGAGTCCGCCGCCGCCCTCGTAGCTCCAGTCATAACCGTAGGAGGTCTTGCCGTTGACATGGACGTGAAGCGGTGTGCCCTTGGCGGTGTTCATAGCGCCGCTGTGGTGCTTGCCGGTGACAGCCTTGGTTTCCTGGGTGCTGTTCTGCTTGGTCTCGGTATTTACCGGGGCGCTCCAGGTCTTTTCGGTCTTGTTTTCAAAGTTGACGTTGGTCTGCGGCTTGGGTGCTTCCGTTGCCTTGGGAGCCTCTGTCGCCTTGGGGGTATTGCTGTTCTGAGAATATGCCTTCTGCGCGACGGCTTGCGCGCCGTTGGTGATCTTTGCCGAGGAGGACTGGGTGGCGTTCTTTGCCGGGTTGATGTTTTTGATCAGCGCTACGCCGCCGACGGACGCGCCTGCGATCAGCGCCATCGCGCAAATGCCGGTGATGA
>CAMKSB010000103.1 GCA_946415335.1 uncultured Clostridia bacterium | reverse complement strand
CTGCATCGCGCGTCACGCCTACGGCGACGTTTACAAGAACACCGAAATGCGCGTGGAAGCTGGCAGCAAGGCGGAGCTCTGCGTCACCAAGCCCGACGGCACCGAGGAGAGAAGCCTGATCTTTGACTTCACCACCGACGGCGTGATCCAGGGTATGCACAACATCGACAAGAGCATCGCATCCTTTGCGCGCTCCTGCTTCAACTACGCGCTCGACCAGAAGATCGACGTGTGGTTCGCGACCAAGGACACCATCAGCAAGATCTACGATCACCGCTTCAAGGATATCTTCGCGGAGATCTTTGAGAACGAATACAAGGATAAATTCGAATCTGCCGGTCTGGAATTCTTCTACACCCTGATCGACGACGCCGTAGCGCGCGTTATCCGCAGCGAAGGCGGTTACATGTGGGCTTGCAAGAACTACGACGGCGACGTGATGAGCGATATGATCGCCACCGCGTTCGGCTCCCTCGCGATGATGACGAGCGTGCTCGTCTCCCCCGACGGCATCTATGAGTACGAGGCGGCTCACGGCACCGTACAGCGCCACTATTACAAGTACTTAAAGGGCGAGGAGACCTCCACCAACTCCGTCGCCACCCTCTTTGCCTGGACAGGCGCGCTGAGAAAGCGCGGCGAGTTGGACAAGCTGCCGGAGCTGACGGCATTTGCCGACAAGCTGGAAGCGGCTACCATCCAGACCATCGAGGACGGCATCATGACCGGCGACCTCTACCTGATCTCTACCCTTGAAAACAAGCAGAAGGTCAACACCGAGGACTTCCTCAAGGCGATCAACGAACGTCTGGCGGCTTCCCTGGCATAAAACTAACGCATTAAGGAGATTTGTGAGTCATGTCTAAGAATGACAACATTTCGATGTCGGTTATCCGGCGGCTGCCGCGATATTACCGCTTCCTTTCTGAACTCGACAACCAGAATGTCGACAGGATCTCTTCGATCAAGCTGGCGCAGATCATGCACGTGACGGCGTCGCAGGTCAGGCAGGATCTGAACTGCTTCGGCGGCTTCGGACAGCAGGGCTACGGCTACAGCGTCCGTCAGCTCAAGGAGGAGATCACCAATATTCTCGGTCTGAACAACGGCTACAAGACGATTTTGATCGGCGCCGGTCACTTCGGCTCTGCGCTTGCCAATCATCTGCAATTCGACAAGATGGGCTTTCATCTGGTTGCCTGCTTCGACACCGACCCCGAAAAGATCGGCAAGGGCATCGGCGAGATGACGATCCGCGACGAAGCCGAACTGGAGGATTTCTGCAGGAAATGCCATGTGGACACCGCGATCCTGACGATCCCCAAGGAGGCTGTCGAAAAGGTGATCAGCCGGCTGTACGCGCTGGGGATCAAAAGCTACTGGAATTTCAGCCACTATGATATCACCGGCAAGTTTCCGGACACCATCGTTGAGAATGTCCACCTGAGCGACAAGCTCATGACACTTTGCTACCGTATGACGAACTGATACGGATTCGTAAAACCGGAGAACGATTATGAGACGACTGTTTGGTACGATTGGATTACCCTATCTGACCGTGCTGGCAGTCGTCTATTTTTTCTACTCCAACCTCACAGTCGCCATTGCCGCCGGGCTCGGTACGATCATCATGATCGCCGGGATAATCAGAGGGTTTCGGCAGCGGCATTACTACCGCGAGACCGTTGCAGCCGGTTGTTCCGTGCTGGCTGCGGCGTTAATTATTTTTCTTTATTGGAATATTATATACCAGCCGGTCATTGATAATTATTCCGATAAAGAAATAAGCGTTCATGGCTATATCTGCGACGAAATCATCACCACCGACAAACTCACCATCGTTCCGGTTCAGACGGAAACCATCAACGGCGAACCGTACCGGACTAAGCTGAGCGCGACCTTCTATTATGACGGCGACTGGAAGCCCTTTGACGTGGTGAACGGCAGATTGACGACCTGCCGGGAGATCAGCGACTCGCAGATCAGCAAGGGTTATTTTTTGCAGGCGATCCAGGACGAGCACACTGTCCTGCACAGCACCGGCGAGCATCACTTTTCTGTCCTGCAATACGCCGTCGCCCTGCGCGGATGGATCAAGCAACAGCTGAGCACGCTGCTGAGCCGTGACAGCGCCGATCTCTGCCGGGCGGTCTTTCTCGGCGACAAGATGGCGCTGAACCGGAACGCGCGGTATGATTTCAGCCGTACCGGCACCACCTATCTCATCGTCGTGTCCGGTCTTCACCTCTCGATCCTCTGCGGCATCGTCGCGGCGCTTTGCCGTTCCATCAGGAAGCGGCGCGTGCTGACGATGCTGATCATGCTCGGCGTGATCGTCGTCTTTTCCGCGCTGACGGGCTTTACGCGGTCGGTCATCCGCGCCGGTATCATGCTGATCCTCACGCATTGCGGCGGGATCCTGCGGCGAAAATATGACAGTCTCAACGCCATGGGCGCCGCCGCGTTCCTGCTGTCGGTCGGCAATCCCTTCGTCGTCGGCGACGGCGGCGTGCTGTTCTCCTTTGCGGCAACGCTCGGTATCGTGAGCTGGGCAAGAAAAATCGATCGCCTGCTCTATCGGATGTTGCGGATAGAATGGATCCCCAACAAAATGTTCCGCGCGTTTCTTCATGCGGTGCTCAATCTCTTTTGCGTATCGCTATCCGCTTCTCTGTGGGTGCTTCCCCTCAGTATGATCGCCTTTCAGCGGATTTCGCCGCTGGTCGTCGTCATTTCCTGTCTGACCTCTCCCCTCACCTTTTTGATGATGGTCGGCATCCTGTTGGTGCTCGCGCTCTCCCTGATCCCCTTTGCCGGTGCGCTGACGACATGGGCGACTGTCGCGCTGGAGGGCGTATGCCGACTCTACCTGATGGTGAATCACCGGTTCGCGGTCATTCCCTTCGCAAGCGTGAAAAGTGACAGGGCGTTCCTGATCGTCTGGGTGATTTTCTCCGCAGTACTGGTGTGCGTCGGCTATCTGATTCACGCCGGGAAGCGCTATGTGCTGTCCGCTGCTGTGCTTTCACTCTGCGTGCTGACTGCCGGGTGGTCGCTGACAGCGCTGCTCGATCCTCATTCGACGGAGCTGATGATCTTTTCCTCCGGAAACGGCGCCATGGTCGCTGTCGGAAGGGACAACAACCTCTCGCTGCTCGCTGCCAGCGGCGCTCCGTCAAAGGTCACAAGCGCCATCGACGAGCTGTATACGCACGGCGATACGATCGATAACCTGATTGTGCCGAACCGCACGAATTACGCCGCCAATATCGAAACGCTCGGCGAATACTTTCATATCCATCAGTCCCTTGTCAACGGCGCTTTCGTCAATACGGTTCCGGTGACGGACGCCTATCCGATCGCCGACGGCACCGTTTTCTCACTGCGGCTCAATTCCGTTACCACGGAGGAAGTGCTCTGTTGCGAGGAGGTGGTGTATCAGTATCTGACGATCAGCGGAAAGACCGTGCTCTTCATGCCGCACGGCGGCGACGGTGAAAAGCTGCCCGAAGCATACCGGACAGCGGATATCATCATCATGGATTTCGTCTGTCAGCACCCGGAAAAGCTGAGCTGTCACGAGCTGATCTACACCGGCACCGCCAACAACCGTCTGCGGGATCACATGGGAGTTTTGCAGGGAATCGCGGATGAGGTCACGCTGCTGACAACCGGCGAAAAGATCATCACCATATAAAAACGGACGCGCTTGGCGTCCGTTTTGCTTATTATTTATTTTTTGCCGCGAAATTGCGCACGTCTTTGATGACGGAATCGGTTTCGCGCATACCCTTGGGCTTGTGGTTCTTCGCCATCTGGTCGTTGACATAGGCGTAGAAATCGTGGTAGAAGTCCACCGACTCCTGCCATTCGGCTGCCTGCTTGTCGGTCAGTTTGGCTTTCTCCACATGATATTTCTCTGTGAGAATATTGCCGACCTTCTCCGTCAGCTTTTCCGCGCCGTTGATGTTGAAGTGGTCGACGTTATAGTAGTATTCAGCCGGAAGCGACATCAGCTCCTCGTCGCGTTCGAGGTTGATGAAGTCAAAGCCTGCCTCCTGAATAATACGTCCGGCTTCGTTGCCGCGTTTGAAGCGGTTATAGGTCTGCTTCGTCACCAGATGCGGCATACGCATAAAGAGCACGTTTTCGATCTTCTCGTCCCCCAGGTACTGCAAAAATTCCCTCAGCTTCGGCTCATAGCGCTTGTCGAGCGCGAGCGTGCTGTCGTCGCGCGGCAGCTTTGCGTTGAGCACCTTATCGGTTGCCTTGAAGATGTTCGCGTTGGTCTTGAAGCCGCGCAGATAGGTGTATCCGCGCATTTCCTGGTGCATCATCGTCAGGCAGCGGTCGAGCGGCTTGGGATAGTCGTTCCACACGCCGTGGTACTTGATGATCGGGAAAAAGTATTCCGCGCGGTCGTCGGGTTCGATCACCGTCTGGATATAGTCGAATTTATTGGCGCTCATCGGCACGTTGTCGATATAACCGCGCAGACTGGATTCCTTCGTCTCGTTATCGGTACCGTACAGAAAGGCGTTGATCTCGACGACGATCAGCTTGGGGTTTTGCGTGCGTTGAATCTCCTTTATCTGCGTTTTCATAGCGCCGGCGGTACTGGATGAGGTGGCATACGGAAAAGAGGTGATGCCGTGATCCTCATAGAGCTTAGCCGCGATCACGCCGGAATACATCTCGCTGGAACCGAGCATAACAACGTCGAGGGAGTCCTTGTCCTCCAGATAATAGCCGTCCATGCGGAGGCGGTTGTCGTTGTCGTCAAAGTTGCTCAGCGGATATTTTTGCAGAAAAAGAACCGCCAGCACCAGGAGCAATCCAAAGGAAAGGAGCTTGATCGCCCTGGTAACATAGAGTTTTTTCTTCATAAGGGTACTTCCTTCATCAGAACTGCATGTAGACAAAATCGGCGGCGTTGTAGCCGGAGCCGTAAATTCCGAATATCACAATGGAAAGCACGCCGACAAAGAGCAGCGCGTATCGCAGGATAAAGGGCTTTTTGTCGAGCTTCTCACGGATATTCAAGCCATCCTTGGCGTTCTCCTGGATCAGGCTGGCGATCAGGATGATCACAGCGCCGACAAGGATCACGACGTAGTCCTTCTTGCCGAGTCCGAGAGCGCTGATCTGGCTCCAGCCGGTGCTCAGGCTCTGGTTCGTGAAGAACAGCTCAAAGGTGCGCATTGCCTGCGGGAACGACGGCGCAACGTCAAAGACGTAGCCGACGAGCACGATCACAAAGGTACGCAGCATCTGGAAGAGCATGAAGGGTACGTTGGTGGGCTTGATATGCAGTTTTTCGTTGACGGATTTGAAAATCGGTTCGAGCAAGATGCTGATCATGATGATCAGACCGTTCCACAAGCCAAAGGCGACGTACTTCCAGTCAGCGCCGTGCCAGACGCCGACGACCAGAAAGACGATCAGCGAAGCTACGCTGGTCGGCAGTACCTTGGCGATATGTGCGCCGGCGGCAGTGCTGCCGAATTTGGTACCCTTCATCTTCTTGCTGGCGGTGATGAACAGGTTGGACATCGCCACCGGATAGAAGAGGTAGTTTTTCAGCCATGCGCCGAGAGAAATGTGCCAGCGTCTCCAATACTCGTTGATGGACTTGGAGAAGTACGGGCGCTTGAAGTTGTCGATCATGTCGATACCGAAGATCTGCGCCACGCCGCGTGAGATGTCGATACCGCCGGAGAAGTCGGCGT
>CAMKSB010000102.1 GCA_946415335.1 uncultured Clostridia bacterium | reverse complement strand
TTCGGAAAAAAAGATAACAGGCATTGTGCCACCTTCCCCTCGGGGGAAGGCTTGCACTTTGTCAAACGTTGTCTTGAGAAAATATCATTTGGACTTTTTCTACAGTCTGAGGCTCCCCATCGGGAGCCTTTTGTCTACCAGTCGTCGTCATCTTCCTCCTGCCGTTCCGTCGTGACCGTACACACCACCGCGCAGGTCACGCGGCGGCAGCCGCCTTTGGCGAGCATACGGGCGCATTCGCCGAGGGTGAAGCCGGTCGTGATGATATCGTCGATCAGCAGCACATGCTTGCCTGCGACGTCCTTGCGGATCAGCCGGTACACGCCGTGAACGTTGTCCTTTCGTCCGCGTCCCTTGGTACGGTGCTGCGGACGGTTGCGCTTGAATTTTTCCAGCGCGTCCACATAGGGCAGCCCCATGATCTCCGCGCATTCACGCGCCAGCAGTTCCGCTTGATTGTAGCCGCGGTCTTCCTGATCCTTCGGGTGCATGGGAACGCAGCATACCAGGTCAAACGATTTGTCCTCGCATATCTCCAGCACCGCCTCCACGATCTGAACGGCTAACGCCCGGGCGTAGCAGGCGCGGTCGTGGAACTTGAACCGCTGTACCGCGTCGGCGTACCTGCCGGAATAGGGAAAAGGCGCTGCCGTGAGATAGCCGCCGTAGGCGTAGCGCGTGTACGCCATTTTCGGGAACTTTTTCCGGCACCATCTGCAGGCGCATTCCTCCTTGTCGATCGCCCGTTCGCAGTAGGGACAAACCTCCGGCAACAGGGCGACCGCCGCGTTCTTTTTCAGCCGGTCGAGCCACTTCATGTTTTCACCACCTCATGCTACCATCATCATACCAGAGATCAGCCGAACAATCAAGCCGGTTTTGCTTTTCGTGAAACTTCTGCTTGACAACTTCCGAAAATCGTTGTATGCTTAATGTGAAATAAACGCAGGGGCGTCCGCTTCAAGCGGGCTGAGAGTGGGCTGTGTTGCCCTGACCCTTAACCTGATTCGGATCATGCCGACGTAGGAAGCTCGTTTCATACCGACCTGACACGCCGCGGCAGTCCGCGGCGTTTGCTATTTTATCAAAAAAGGAGTTATCAACATGAACGCAAGTGTCGCTATCCAGACCTTACCCGAAGCCAAAAACGACGACGAGCTCATCCGCATCGTCGACGAGGTGATCGCCTATATCAAGAGCACCGGCTTGAAATGCTACGTCGGCCCGTTTGAGACCGCGATCGAAGGCGATTACGACGAGCTGATGGACATCGTCAAGGAGTGCCAGCATATCGCCATCCGCGCAGGCGCGCCGTCTGTGCTCGCCTATATCAAGGTGGATTACCGCCCGGAGGGAGACGTGCTGACCATTGAAAAGAAAGTTACCAAGCACCATCAGTAAGTTCCTGCCGCCCGTCATCGCGATCGTCATATTTCTGGCGGTCTGGCAGGGCGTGTGCATGGCAGGATGGGTGCCGTCCTTCATGCTGCCGTCGCCCGTTCAGGTCGTTCAGGCGCTCATCAATGACTTTCCGCTGCTGGCAAGTCACGCGGGCGTGACGCTGCTGGAGACCTTCATCGGCATGACCATCGGCATCATCGTCGGCTTTGTGCTCGCCTTGGTGATGGATCGCTATGAGCTCCTGCGCAAGGCGCTGTATCCGCTGGTCGTCATCTCGCAGACGATCCCTACCATTGCGATCGCGCCGCTGCTGGTGCTCTGGTTTGGCTATGAGATGCTGCCGAAGATCATCCTGATCGTGCTGGTGGTGTTCTTCCCGGTGGCGGTCAGCCTGCTCGACGGCTATCAGTCCGTCGACAAGGACACCGTGAACCTGCTGCGTTCCATGGGTGCCGACGACCGGCAGATCTTCCGTTACGTCAAGTTCCCGGCGGCGCTGGGACAGTTCTTTGCCGGACTCAAGATTGCGGTCAGCTACGCGGTCGTCAGCGCGGTCATCGCCGAGTGGCTCGGCGGCTTCAACGGACTGGGCGTATACATGACAAGAGTCAAAAAAGCGTATTCCTTCGACAAAATGTTTGCGGTCATCTTTCTGATCTCAGCGCTTAGCCTGATCTTGATGTGGATCGTCAAAATTCTGCAAAAGAAATTTATGCCGTGGGAAAACCTGAAGAATAAATAAAGGGGATATGAAAACATGAAAAAGAAGATCATCGCCGCTGTGATGGCGGCATCCATGTTGGCGCTGACAGCCGCAGGCTGCGGCAACGCCGGCAACAGCAGCACCGCTGCGACCGAGGCGACCGAGGCGACCAAAACGACGTCGGCTCCTGCCATGATAAAAGAAAAGATCACCTTTGTCCTCGACTGGACGCCCAACACCAACCACACCGGTCTGTATGTGGCGCAGGAGATGGGTTATTTTGACGAGGCCGGACTGGACGTCGAGATCGTTCAGCCGCCGGAGGACGGCGCCGAGGCGCTTGTCGGAACCGGCAAGGCGCAGTTCTGCGTGACCTTCCAGGACAGCATGCTGCCCACGATTATCGGCGAGAACAAAATGCCCCTGAAAGCGGTCGCGGCGCTGGTTCAGCACAACACCTCCGGCATCATCTCACGCAAGGGTGAGGGCGCTGACAAGCCGAAGGGACTGGAAGGCAAGAAATACGCCACTTGGGATCTGCCGATTGAGAAGGCGACCTTGAAGCAGGTCGTCGAGGACGACGGCGGCGACTTTTCCAAGGTTCAGCTGATCCCGAGCACCGTCACCGACGAATCCTCCGCCCTGCAAACCAAGTCCGTCGACGCCATCTGGGTATTCTACGGCTGGGCAGGCATCGCCACCAAGCTCAACAACGTGGAGACCGACTATTTCGCGTTCAAGGATATCAACCCGGTATTTGACTATTACACCCCCGTCATCGCCGGCAACACCGACTGGATGGCGGAGAATCCCGATCTGACCAAGGGTTTTCTGACCGCCATGAAGAAGGGCTATGAGTACACCATCGCGCATCCCGACGAAGCTTGCGACATGCTGATGAAAGCGGCTCCCGAACTGGACGAAAAGCTGGTGAAGGAGAGCCAGAAGTACATGAACGAGCAGTACAAGGCGGAGGTCGAAAAGTGGGGTTACATCGACCCGGCAAGATGGAACGCGTTCTACAACTGGATCAACGAGAACAAGCTTGCCGAAGAGCAGATCCCCGAAAACACCGGCTTCACCAACGAATACCTCGAATAATGGACAAACTGAATGTCAATAACGTCACCTTTTCCTACGACGGCAAGGTGAACGTGATCGAGAATATCAACATCAGGCTCGGCGAAGGCGAGCTGGTGTGTTTGCTGGGCGTCAGCGGCGGCGGAAAAACGACGCTGTTCAACGTCATTTCCGGACTGAACCGGCCGCAGACGGGCGAGGTGCTGCTCGATGGCAAGGACATCACCGGCGTACCGGGCAAGATCAGCTACATGCTGCAAAAGGACTTGCTCCTTCCTTACCGCACGATCGAGGAAAACGCCGCGCTGCCGCTGATCATCCGCGGCATGAAGAAAAAGGAAGCGGTCGCCAAGGTGCAGCCGCATTTCGCGGCGTTCGGTCTGCAGGGAACGGAGAAGAAGTACCCCGCGGAGCTCTCCGGCGGTATGCGCCAGCGCGCTGCCCTGCTGCGTACCTACATGACCGAAGCGCCGGTAGCATTGCTCGACGAGCCGTTCAGCGCGCTCGACACGCTGACGAAAAGCGAGATACACCGCTGGTTCCTCGGCGTGATGGAGAAGATCAAACTCTCCACGGTGTTCATCACCCACGACATTGACGAGGCGATCCTGCTGTCCGACCGCATCTACCTGCTCGGCGGCAAGCCCGGCGCCATCACCGACGAGATCACCATCGACGAACCCAAACCCCGCAGCGCCGACTTCAACCTCACCGACAGATTCCTCGCCTACAAACGCCTCATCATTTCCAAACTGAAATAAACAGCAGGCACATGACTCGGAAAAGGTCATGTGCCTGCATTTTTTTGGAAAACTGAGGAGCGACATGAATTGCAGCACTTAGGACTGTTGTCGATTTCAAAGAAAAAATATACATGCAAAGATAGAAGAGTTAAAGGCTTCTATCACAAGAGAGAAAATAAAGGTAAGCGAGTACAAAGCTGCATATCTAGATTTGATATAGCGAATCAAGATACAAACGGCGTAGATGTCAAAACGGTGTCCGCTATTCTTGGACATTCCCAGACTACAACTACGTTGAATACATACACACATGCAGTTCAAACAGCTAATGCCAAAGCGGTTAATTGCTATGTTGATCTCATAAAATCAGCGTAAATAAAGACAGGAAATAAAGACAGAAACGTTTGAGCAAAAAGAAAAGACCTCAAAAACGGCTTAACTAAGCCATTTTCAAGGTCAAAGGGTTGGTGCGAGTGGCCGTGACATGTGGCTTAAACAGTGCCTTTTCACGGTTTGACTGCACTTTTGACTGCAGTTTGAGCCAATTCAGCTTTTTTACGCGATTTGCAGGTTGTTGGCTTTCATATATTCGTCGGCGACAGCGAGGTGTTCATTGCGGAATTTTTCGAAAACGGAACAATAGGTGTTCAGTGTGATGTTGATATCCGTGTGTCCCAAAATCTTCTGCAACACCTTTGCAGGCATTCCCGATTCGATACATCTTGTCGCGTAGGTGTGCCTGAGCGAGTGTAGATCCACTCTGCCATACACGGTGTTGTCAACGATCCCATACGCTTTCAAAGCAGCCGAGTAAGAATAGTTTACCTGATTGGTGGTGACAAGGTTCTGATTGCGCGACAGGAAAAGCAAGCCGCTTTTCTTCCTGCCGATAATGGTTTTCAAAAAGTCTGCCACATCCTCGTTTACAAAGAGCGTGCGTGTTCCTGCCGAAGTCTTGGTTTCGTTAAACACGTTCTTTCCAAACTTACCGCGCGCAACCGTTTTGTTCACGCTGATGGTTCTGTCATCAAGGTTGATGTCCTTCACCATCAGGGCGCAGCACTCACCGATCCTCATGCCCGTGAACATCGACAACAGCATAATATCACTGTAACGAATATCCTCGTTTTTGAGCACGTCAAGGAGCTTTTTCTGCTCGTCAACCGTCAGTGCCCGAACGGGGATTGTCTTTTTGTTGGACTTCGGGCATTTGATTTCCTTGATCGGATTGTCCTCAATGATTTTTCGGTGAGTTGCCTTGCCGAGCACTGCGCCGAGAAGCTGATACATCTTGTTGATACAGGACTGCGAATAGTCAAGCTGTGTCTTGAAAAACGCGATAATATCATCCTCTGTCAGCTCATTGAGCGGCTTGTCGGAAATAGCGGAAAGCATTTTCAGCGTCTCCATCTTCCTGTCATAGCTCGACTGCCTGATTTCATTGAGCGCAAGCTGCTCGTCCATCATCTTTTCCGCGTACTGGAACACCGTCGGTATTTGCTGCTTTTTCTCATTATGGAGATTTCCGGCAAGAGCCTGAATTTGCAGTTCCTTGAGCTTGTTCCGCGTTTCTCGCTCGGTCTTGCCGTAAACGGTCTTACGAACACGTTCGCCGTCAATCACCAGATTGATTTGCCCGGAATACCGCTTGCGGCTCTCCACATAATAAATGGAACCTTCGCCGTATGGCAATTTGATTTTCTTTGATTTGGTGCCTTTGGTTTTCAAATTATCCGTCCTTTCCAAAGCCTAAAGACACTGAATCGTTTTTGACTGTCTTTATGATAACGCAAAAACGACTCGACGTCAATAGAATTTCTCACTTTAAAGCATTAAACTCTGCGATTTTTACTCCATTCTATGAACGCCTGCTCGCT
>CAMKSB010000101.1 GCA_946415335.1 uncultured Clostridia bacterium | reverse complement strand
CCGATCAAAGCGAAGATGCCGAAGGCGATCAGATCGACGACTACGATCGTCGCGCCTACCGGGGTTTCCAGCGGAATAGACGCTAAGATTCCCACCAACGCGCAGACGACGGAGATACACGCCGAGCAGATAGTGACAGAGCGGAAACTCTTGAATACGCGCATTGCCGAGAGCGCCGGAAAAATCACCAGTGCGGAAATCAGCAGAGAGCCGACTAGGTTCATGGCGATGACGATGATGACGGCGATGATCACCGCGATGATCAGGTTGTAAACGCCTGCCTTGGTGCCGGTCGCCCGGGCAAAGTTCTCATCAAAGGTGACGGAGAAGATCTTGTGGTAGAAGAACAGGAACGCCAGCACCACCAGCACCGAGAGTATCGCGCAGAACCAGACCTCATTGATCGTCAAGGTCAGGATCGAGGTGGAACCGAACAAGGTGGTACACACGTCACCGGAGACATTGGTGGTGTTCGGGCTTTTGTTCATCAGCAGATAGCCGATCGCCAACGCGCCGACGGATATCATGGCAACCGCCGCGTCGCCTTTGATCTTGGCGTTTTTGCCGGTGCGCAACAAAAGTATCGCGCTGATGATCGTGACCGGCATGACGATCAGCATATTGTTCGTGAGTCCCACAAACGCGGAGACCGCGATTGCGCCGAAGGCGACATGAGACAGACCGTCTCCGATAAACGAAAAGCGTTTGAGCACCAACGTGACGCCGAGCAGCGAGGAACACAGGGCGATCAATACGCCGACGATGATCGCGTAGCGCACGAACGGATATTGCAGGGCGGTGCCGAGCTTGAGGAACAGTTCTTCCATCAGTTCTCCACCTCCCTGAGTGCCATCAGCGCCTTGCCGGATTTGCTCTCGACAAACTGCTTTCTAGTTCCAAAAAAGATTTTGTCGCCGATATGCAGGATATGCGTCGCGTATTTCAGCGCCGCTTCGATATCGTGGGAGATCATGATGATCGTGATGCCGTCCTCGCGGTTGATGCGCTCGATCAGGCGGTACATGTCGCCGGTGACCTTGGGATCGAGTCCGGCTACCGGCTCGTCGAGCAGGAGCATTTTCCGCGTGGCGCAGAGCGCTCTCGCCAATAATACGCGCTGCTGCTGACCGCCGGAAAGTTCGCGGTAACAGCGGCGGCTGAGGTCACCGATACCCATTTTTTCCATATTCTCCGCAGCGCGGCGCTTTTCTTCCCTCGTATAAAACGGACGGAGACCGCACTGTCCTTCAAAGCCGGAAATGACGATCTCGCGCACCGAAGCCGGAAAGTCCTTTTGGACGACCGTCTGCTGCGGCAGATAACCGATCTCCCGGCGCGTCAGTCCGTCAGAGGTCTCAATGCTGCCGCGCATGGGCTTTTTGAGTCCGAGCAGCGTTTTCATCAGCGTCGATTTGCCGGAGCCGTTTTCGCCGACGATGCAGAGATAGTCGCCGGCGCTGACGTGAAAGCTCAGGTCAGATATGATTTCAGTGCCCTCGTAGCCAAGGGCAAGGTTGTGACAGGTCAACTGTGCCATGTGTGCTCCTTTTAAGGCAATTCCGCATAATTCAGGTGTGCGGATTGCGTAGCAAGATTTTACGTCAGGTTGGACAAAAAAGCGAGGTAAGGCTGACGCCTTGCCGAGATTTTTTGGGGCAAACTGACGGAATAATATTCAAGCAAGGCGTGCGCCATGAATGGTGCGGTGTTGCCTTAATTCAGCGCTTGCTGTAATACTTCCAGGTTCTTTTCCATGATTTTGAGGTAGTCGCCCTCTGATTTCGCTTTGTCGATCGTCATGGATTGCATGGAATCGAGGGTGAGTATTTTTGCGCTGCCGGATTTTGAGGTGTTGATGATCGTCTGCGCGATCTTTTGGTCGGAATTGTCGATGGTGATGACAGCCGGAAGCTGCAATTCGTCGAGCTTGTTCGCAAGGAAGGCGACCGTCTCGAAGCTCGCCTCGGTCTCAGCCGAACAGCCGGCAAAGGCGGCGTAGTATTTCAGGTCATAGTCGTCTGTCAGATAGCGGAACGGAAAGCGGTCGCCGAACAGCAGGGTGTCGCGCTTTTTTTCGCCGAGCGCCTTGGTGTACTGTTCGTCCATGGCGGCGAGCGCCTTGTCGTATTTTTCCGCGTTTTTCTCGCACAATGCCTTGTCGTCAGGCAGGACTTCGCCGAGCGTTTTGGTCAACTCGGAACAGAGGAAACGCGTGTTTTTCAGGGAGAGCCAGATGTGCTCGTCCAGCTCCTTTTCCTCTTCCTCTTCTTTTTCCTCCTGCATACCCTCGACGTGCTCCTCTTCCTTTGCCTTGTCGCCCATCAGATCCATCAGACTGACGGTTTTTGCTTTGGAACCGTTCTTCTGCAGGCTGTCCGCCACGTCCTTCGCCCAGTTGTCGGACTCTCCGCCGATATAGACAAAGAGGTCGCAGTCCTGGATCTGCATCATGTCGTCAGCGGTCAGTTGATAGCTGTGGATGTCGGTGCCGTTATCAGCCAACAGACTCAGGCTGAGATCGTCGGCGCCCTCGGTCAGATGGCTCATCCAGTCGTAGATGGGATAGATCGCTGCGATGATCTTATGCTTGCCGGCAGAAGCCGGAGCCTGCGGCGAAGAACAGCCGGCAACGCAGGCGACTGTCAGCGCAAGACTGACAACAAACGCGATGATTCTTTTCACGATACCTTCTCCTTATCTTCCTTTTGGCAGGACTTGCACACGCCATAGAGGACGGTGTTTTTGCGGTCGATCGCAAATTCGTCGCTGCTGGCTAGGTTTTCGATCAGCATTTCCATGCCGGGGATGTTCATGTGGTAGGTCTTGCCGCATTTTTCGCAGGAAAGATGCAGGCAATCCTTGCAGCTCATGCAATCGGTATACTGGTAGTATACCTCGCGGCTGCCGCTTTTCGATACGCGGCGCACCTTGCCCTCGCTCTCGAGCGCCGATAAATTGCGATAGACGGCGCTGAGGCTGATATCAAATTCACGCAGGGCGCTCTCTATCTGACGGGCGCTCAGCTCCTCGTCGGCATGAGCGGCGAGATAGTCCAACAGAACTCTGCGCTGTCTGGTTTTATACTTTTGCAAATCCGTCCCTCCAATTTGCGATTCATTCGCATTTCAGTATAGCACGATTGGCAGGACATGTCAAGAAATTTGCGAAACATTCGCAAAAACGATACAGGTGGGCACAAAAAAAGGCTTGGCATCTGCCAAACCCTTTTGTCGTTTATATCATATAGTACCAAGTGTCGTCCAATTCGACTTCCTTGCGCTCGATCGGATGTGAGGAATCGTAGTTGACCGTCAGCTCTTGGATCTTGACGCTGACCTTCGCTCCGTCCGGAATGGACGTCGTGATAAAGGCGTTACCGCCGACGACCACATCTTTGCCGATGACAGTATCGCCGCCGAGGATCGACGCGCCGGAGTAGATCGTCACGTTGTCACAGATGGTAGGATGGCGCTTTTTGCCGCGGAGATTCTGTCCGCCGCGTGTGGAAAGCGCGCCCAGCGTCACACCCTGATAGACTTTGACGTGATTGCCGATTTCGGTGGTTTCGCCGATGACGATGCCGGTGCCGTGGTCGATGAAGAAATACTCGCCGATGGTGGTTCCGGGATGAATGTCGATACCGGTCAGGCTGTGCGCGTGCTCGGTCATGATACGCGGGATCAGCGGTACGCCCAGCACAAACAGTTCATGCGCAATGCGGTTGGTGAAGATCGCGTACAATCCGGGATAGGTGCAGATGATCTCATCCTTATTATAGGCTGCCGGGTCGCCGTCATATGCCGCCTGGATATCGGTTTCGATCAGGGCGCGTATCTTCGGGATCTTCTCTAAAAAGGCAAAGGTCAGTGACTCGGCGGTCTGATGCAAGCTGTCAGGATCGGCGTTTTCATGCTCCGGCAGATAGCGCAGAACGATCTTGATCTGCTTGATGAGATGATAAATGATATCCTCGAGCAGAATGGATACGTTGTTGCGCACGGTGTAAGTTTTGAAGGCGCTGTTGCGGTAATAGCCGGGGTAAATCACGATTTTCAGCTTTTCCAACACGTCGATGACCTCTTCCCTGTCGGGATAATCAAAGGGCTTGATGGCGTCGATAGTGCGGTCAGTTTGGTAGTCCTGCATCAGCAGGTCAACGATGCGGTCGATTTTCGGCTCAATGTGACGGCTCATAGATAGGCTCCTTCTAACATAATCTCTATTCATTTAGTCGGTATTATAGCAGAAACAACAACCGCTGTCAATACAAAGGCATGTGCGGTTTGAAAATAACAGTTTTGTAATTTTCTAAAAAGACAATCACAGCGGCGCTTCCCGTGGTACAATATCCACTGTTTGAATTAGGAGGTTTTGAATATGGAAAACAAAAAGACCTGCGCCGACTGCATCAACCTTGGCAGAGAGGTGTATTGCATGAAGTGCAAGCGGCTCAAAAACGGATACAAGGATCTGTTCGTAGACAGCTCTCCCGTTCAGGTCAAGCCGCCGCTGATCAGAAAAAAATAGTATAAAAATTTTTCACCCCGATCGTCTGAACGATCGGGGTGATTATTTTGACGCGGATTAGCCGCGAGAAGTATAGTAGTGGTAATCGTAATACTGGTTGAAGTTGTTGTCGACATAGGTCTTGCCGTCAGCCAGCGTCTTATATGTGAGATAGAACTTAAAGTTTGAAGGATTCTTGATGCCGTTGATCGTACCTGTCCAGCGCTCGATGGTGCTGCCGTAGGAATGACCGTTGACAAACTCCTTGTAGTTAAGGTTGACTGTCTTGGTGGTTTTGAAGTTGTCCTCAGACCATACTGCCTTGACTTCCTTGGCGTAGCTGATGTTTCTGATGATCGCGGAAACATTGTAGTAGCCGGTGGTCAGGTAAGGAGCTCTCTCCGCCTTGACGTTCTCGTTGTAGCCGAGGGTCTTGTCAGTGAAGTCCTCTCTGTAGTTGTTGTCCCAGAGAGTGGAAGCGATGAAGTCATACTTAAGAGCGAACTTGTTACTGTAGCTGCTGAAGGTCGCCTTGTAGATGGAGTAGCCTTCCTTGCTCTTGAGGTTGGTCTTGGTAGCCTCAGCGTCCATCCAGGGCTGACCGGGAGCGTACTCATAGTGAACGAAGGTTCTGCCGTACTTTTCGACATCGTTTACCTTGATGTATACGGTTCTGATGCTGTTGCCGCGGCTGCCCTGATAGGTAACCTCAGTGGAGTGAAGTCTGATATCGGGAATGGAAGTTGCGGAAGCGTTGCTGACAGACATCGCGAAAATCGAAGTTGTGAGCAGACTGATGACAGCGAGAAGGGAAACAATCTTCTTAACTGATTTCATTATTACAATCTCCTTTAAATCCTTGAATAATCAATTTTTGATATATTGTTATTTTTTGGCGCATTCGACAGGGAGTCCTGCCGTCTGCTTTCACACAGTTTGCAGTGTCGCCGGCTGTGTGCTCCGGTAAGCTTACGAGAACAAATTATATACTATGCACAAATCAAAGTCAATGGTTTTGTGCATAATATTTCAAAAATTGGCAGATTCGTGAATTTAAGAGTAAGAGGTTTTCTCAGGGCAAGTTTATTTTGTCCACTATTGACAACGAGTTGGTGCTATCATGAATTATTGTCATTTTTTTAACAAAAATGTATACAACCAACAGCGATTCTGCATGATTATTCTTTGTCGATTTTTCCATTCACGCAATTTTTCAAAAAATGGTTACACAAAAAAACCGGCTCGCTGAGCGAACCGGCTTTGGGATGTGTGGGGTTTTATTTCTTCTTAGTCAGCTTACCGATACTGTAAATCGCCAGCGCGATCGCGAAGACGATGCCGACGACAGCGATCAGCGGCATGCCGGTTGCCGTCTTGGGTTGCAGATCGACGCTTGC
>CAMKSB010000100.1 GCA_946415335.1 uncultured Clostridia bacterium | reverse complement strand
CTTGCCACTAGCCACTTACCACTAAAAAATAAAGCGTTTCCGGCGATGATCGTCAGAAACGCTTTTATTTTATGGATTGATCGCCGCGATGTACAGCGGCAGATGGGTTTCGTTGTCGGCGAGGATAAAGAGGAACGGTTTGTCGAACACGATGTCCGCGCCTTCGAGCGGCTTGTTCGTCTTGTCCGCTTCCGGCTGTTCGGGATAAACGCCGAGGGCGTTGACATACAGAGCATCCGTGCCGTCGGTCATGTCGCTGAGCTGCAAGCCCTTGGTGTGCGCCATGTTGCCGAAGTCCGCCTTGTCGGTGAACAGGGTGTACAAGCCTGTTTTGGTGAGCGGTTCTTTCAGCTTGCCGGCGGCAGCCGTTTCAAAGCACGGGATCGCCGCCTTGACCGGCTTGGTGACGTCCAGCCCCTCGATCAGCTTGAAATACTCCGCCGAGTCGAGCGTTTTGAGGTAGTCGTGCAGCCCTATCTCCTCGTTTGGCAGGATATACAGCGCCTTCAGCGGCGTGTTGGCGGTATAGCGCACAACGCCCTGCGCCTTTTCGGAGCTCACCGGCATGTACTGCCCGAGATAAGCGGACTTGCCGTTCAAGGTTCCGAGCGCTTCCGGTTCTTCCAGCCAGTTGTCGCTGACGGAAAAGGCGCTGTAGGACAGCATGGAAGCGTTCTTGTCGAGCGTGAGCCTGTCCTTTCCAAAGGCGCCGTCGATCTTCTCCTGCGCATGCTCGCCGGTGAAGTCGAACCGGAAGATGTCGTCCGCAAAATAGTCGGCGTTCGTCTGCAAAAACGCCTTGCGCACGTCGGTCTTGTCGTTCAGCAATAACGCGCCGCTCAGCTTTGCCGTGAGGTTGTCGTCGGCTTTGCCGACCGCGTTGACGCGGCTTTTGAAGTAGGAGCTGCAGGCGTTGAGCGAGGCGATGTCGAGTTCGTTGCCGAGCGTCAGAAAGATTTCTTCCCTCGCGTCGTCCTTGGCGCTGTCGGCGAGCAGCGAGAGCTGCAATACGCTGTTCATCGGCGCGATGGCGAAATCGCCGCCGTCATACGCGGCGCGCGTCAGCTTGAAGGCGAAATTCGCCACGGAAGCCGTGTAGCTGTTGTACGCCTTCGGCGGTTCTTCCGCGCCGTCGGTATAGTTGTAGGTAACGGTGACGTCGGACGTCCTTTTGGCGCTGTCGGAGAGTCTTTCGCCGCCGGAAAATTCATTTGCCGCCGAACAGGCAGTCAGGCAGAGCGCCAGACCGGCTGCGAGAACGGTGATCGTCTTTCTCATACGTCAGGCTCTTTGCAGAGCTTTTGCGCCAGACGGAAAATATCCTCGGCAGCATTCGGATGCGCCAGCCGCTTGCAGTTTTCCTTCATCTCCCGCAGTTGTTCGGGGGAGTGCAGCAGACTCAGGATCTCCTGCGCGCCGTCCTCCTTGTCGACCAGCACGGCGGCGTTGTGGTTGAGCAGGAAAGTCACGTTGTCCGCCTCCTGACCGGGGAAGGCGCTGTAGATCGCCATCGGCAGACCGCAGGCGATGCTCTCGGTGACGGTCAGTCCGCCGGGCTTGGTCACGATCACGTCCGCGATGTGCATGTAGTCATCTACGTTGTCGACGAAGTAGAGCAGCTTGGTGTTTTTTGCGCCCAGTTCCTGGATCTTGCGGTCGAAGTGGTCGAACAGGCGGATATTCCTGCCGGTGATCACGATGATCTGCAGGGGTTCATCTGTCGCGGCGAGCTGCTCGTAGAAGTCGAGCACGCCGGTCACGCCGAAGGAGCCTGCCATCATCAGCACCGTCGGGATCGCGGGATCGAGGCGCTCGCGTTTGCACAGTTCTTCCTTGGTCTCGCTGACGGAGAAGCGGTCAAAGGTGGGAATACCCAGCGGATAGACCTTGCTCTCCGCAACGCCGTAAGCCTGACAGAGTTTTTCCGCCATCTGCGGTTCCGCCACCACAAACGCGTCGATGTACGGCGAAACGTAGCTGCGGTGGGTATCGTAGTCGGTGATCAGGCTGATCGCCTTGACGTTGAGCTTGCCTTTTTCCTTGAGACGGGACACCATGTTGGTGATGAACGAGTGGCAGATGATGATGACGTCCGGATCGTTTTCCTCAATGACGTCAAGCAGCTCGGTTGCCATCATCTCGTTGGACTTTGTGAGCAGCTTGGAGAACGATACGTTCTTGTCGGTCAGCTTGTACAGCTTGCCGTACACCGCCGGGGTTTTGGTCGCCATGATGTGGTAGCCCTTGCAGATGGTCGTGTCATACACCTTGCCGATCGCCTTCATGCCGTCGATGACCGTGACGTTGGTTTCGGGACTGAGAGAACGGATCTTTGCCTCGATCGCCGCGGCAGCACGCTTGTGACCGCCGCCGGTAGAGGCGGTGAAAATGAGAACATTCATAAAAAGTACCTCAAATCAAATCATTTAACTGAGAAAATTGTATATATTACTATTATACTTTTATTGGACGACAATTTCAACAGATATTCAGATTTATTTGCACAAAAAATCGAAAAAAACGGAAAAATTAAAAATATACAAAATTGTAATCAAAAGCGGCTTGAATATTTGTGTTTTACCTATTTATTTTTTTTGGAAATTATTGTAGAATAGTGGATAAATGGAAGTATATTTTAAGATAATGTAATATAGACTGAAAATCGTTTCAGGGGTGAAATATGAGCAACAACAAACCAATCAAGAATTCCTCAGACGACATGATCGACATCTCTTCGTCCAGCAAGTCCGGCAAGGGCAATCACGCTGCGCCTGCCGAAAAGAGTATGCGAACCAAGGTCATTCTGATCGTCACCCTGTCGGTAGTCGCCGTGGCGGCGATCGGCGTAACGGTGTTCGCGCTGATGAACAACAAAACCGCTCCCCAGACGACGGAGCCCACAGCGCCGAAGGAATTCACCTTTTCCGAAAAGACGCTGGTGTCCGGCGTCGACATCACCGGCAGTACGATGCAGGAGGCAAAGGCGCTTCTGGAAAAGAGCAAGGACAAGCTCGCGCCGGCGATCAGCTTTTCGGTGGACGTGAACGAAAAGAGTTACGAACTGACGCAGAAGGATTTTTCCTATACCTATAATATAGACGACGTGCTCAAACAGGCGAAGAGCGACGCCGAGCTGGGCGTCAAGCCGACCACCACGACGACGCCTTCCGGCGAGAACGCCGTGACCTACACCGTCAAGGCGACCGTCACCGAGGAATCCGTCAACGGCAACGTGGAAAAGATCTGCAAGGAGACCGACGTCAACGCCAAGAACGCCTACGTCACCGATTTCCATCCCTACGCCGACAACCGCTTTGAATTTGCCGAAGCGACGACCGGCTTCAAGGTCAACAGCGAGGATCTCAAAAGCCGCATCATGAACGGCTTTACCCAGGGCAACAGCATGAGCAAGATCGTCGCGGACGTGCAGACGATCCAGCCCAAGGCGGACATCGCGGCGCTCAAGAACGGTCTGGTCAAGCTGGCTTCCTACGAAACCTATTCCTACAACACCGAATACGGCACCAGCAACATGGCGGTGTCTCTCGAAGCGTGCAACGGTTCCATCATCGATCCCGGCGAGCAGTGGTCGTTCAACGAGTGCACCGGCGACTCCAACCTCGAGTCCAACGGCTACAAGCCCGCGAGCGTTATCTCCGAAGGCAAGATCACCGAGGGCATCGGCGGCGGCATCTGCCAGTCGAGCTCCACGATCTACAACGCGGCTGTCCGTTCCGACCTCGAGATCGTCGAGCGCTACAACCACAAGTGGGCTTCGGCTTATGTGCCGACCGGACTGGACGCGACGATCGACTATCCCAACCTCGACCTCACCTTAAAGAATAAATCCGACTTCCAGGTATTTTTGGAGTGCAAGCTGGTGGACAACACCCTTTACGCGACCTTCTGGGGCGTAAAGGACGGCAGCTGGGATGAGATCCACACCGTCAACGAGATCTCCGACACCGGCAGCTCCAGCTATTCCGTCAGGGCATGGCGCGTCTATGTCAAGGACGGCAAGGAGGTCAACCGCGAGGAGCTCCCCGAATCCACTTACGACCTCGACAGCGGTATGATCTTCATCGAAGCGGACAACGACTACCGCGCGGATACCAACGGCGGCAACGCTTCCTCGCAGGCTTCCCAGAGCGAAACGCCGCAGTCGCAGGTCAGCTACGAGCCGGAATACAACGCGCCGGCTGAAACCGAAGCGCCCGTTCAGGAAACGCCCTCCTACGAGGAGAACCAGTCCGGCAACGAGTCCGGACAAGGCGGCGCACCGGAAACGCCTCTCTACAGCATTACCGATTAAAAACAGATTGGCTTTGAGCACCCGCTCTCAGCCAATCTTTTTTAGTGGTAAGTGGTTAGTGGTTAGTTATTAGTTGTTAGTTATTAGTTGCGCCTGCGGCGCAGTGGTTGATCTGTAGGGGAGCACCCATGTGTGCTCCCGGCTTGCGTTGGGCGTTCGTATATGAAAGTCGGTGTTGGAGGAAAGGTTGGCGAACAATCCCGGTTCGGTCAAGACCGAACCCTACATTTCGATATTATTCGTATGACAGAAACTGTAGGGGAGCCCCTCGTGGGCTCCCGGCAAACCGTGCTGTCCGATTTTACCGATGTTTGATTGGAAAAGACGTGCTTCCTGTCACGGGCGACCGATGGTCGCCCCTACGGTTAGGTTTCATATTCAATATGATGACAGGGCTTGCCCTTGTCATGGCGTTTTCATCGCCTTTTTTTCTTTTTGGAAATATTTTTTCAAAAAATTTTCTGAAAAATAGTGCAAAATGTGAAACAATATGCTATAATAGAATTCCAAGGGGGAAGAACGCCCTTGCAAAATCGCTTAAAAGCCTGTTCGGGAGTTATCACACACCGCTTCTATAAGTACCATCCCCGAAGCAATGGGCTTTAAGAAACCAAAGCCGCGTTTCTTACCTGGCGCGGCTTTGGGCATGCCAAATTGTCCCAAAAGGAGATTTTTACATGAAGAGAATTCTCGCGGCGCTGATCGCCGTGCTGGCGCTGCTGACGACCGCCCTGATGGGAGGCTGCTCCTGCTCAGGCAACGACACGCCGGTACCGCTCGCCATCGACAACCACCGCGGCGTGGTGATATCCTTACAGCATCCGTCCAGCTTTACCTACAACGAGGGAAAAGCAGGCTACGGCATTCTCGGACAGGACGCGATCACCCACAACGGCACCCTGCAGGGCGAGTACGACGTCAGCTTTAACTGCTGCAAGCTTCATGAAAACACCTACGACACCGTGGATGCGTTTGCGGCGCAGTTCAAAGGCTGCGACTTTTATCAGGAACCCACCATCAGCGGCACAAAGGCTTACGCCAAGCAGTTTGGCGATACGCCGCTGGAGATCATCGTTCCCTATTCTTCTCAGTCCTTTGTCGAGATCCTTGTGAAACTCCCGGCAGGCGGCACAAGCGCTTATCAGAACATTTTCAACAGCGCCCGTTTTCAGGATATGCTCAAATCTATCCAGATCCAGGCGACTTCCGAAGCAAAGAAATGACAAAAGCTCCCGAAGGGGAGCTTTTTGCTTGTCGAAAAAGTAACTTTTGTCTTATGATGATGGTGGAATCTTTCGCTGAAAATGTAGGGTTTGGTCTTGACCAAACCGGGGTAATAAGCCTAACGTTAGAGCTTTACCCACGGTTCGGGTACGGCTTTGCCCAGACCCCCTCAGTCCCCCTATTAGGGGGCAGAAACAAGACCGAACCCTACAAGATTTATCAAAAAAGGTTCTACAAATCTTATGTTTAGACTTTTTCTACAGTCTGGGCTTTCTCTTTATCAAACATTTACTTGAAAGAAGAATGTTCGGAGCTTTTTGCTTGGGCTATTTCACCCTGACGAGATCGCCGCCGCATCTGCCGCAGTGGTATTTTTCGGGGT
>CAMKSB010000099.1 GCA_946415335.1 uncultured Clostridia bacterium | reverse complement strand
TTACATGGTTTCCATTGCGCCGATAAAGACAGGCAGGTTGTTCTCGGTATCGACGATCATGTAGACGAACGGTCTGTCCAGACGGATGGTGATGGTCTTGGGCGGATCGGGCGTAGCGGTAGCCTTGACTTCCACGACGGTAGCGGCAGCAGCCTTGGTGCCGCTTTCGTTGACGTCGATAAAGGTCTTGTGGAGCACCTCGTCGATATACGGACTGGCAGCACCCGGCTCGACCATGCGCAGGAAGTTTGCCTTTCCATTGACAAACGCGGACGGCATACCCATGGCTTTGAGGTTGTCGCTGAGCTCGTCATCGTACTCGACCTTGAATTTCGGCAGCGCCGCCTCAACGTAATCGTAGGATTTTGTATCGGGACGGAGCGCCTTTTCCAGACGTTCACCGGTCAGACCTTTGACGTAGTCCGTCAGCTTGGTGCCTTCCTTGGGCAGCAGCGCCGCGAAAGCGTAGCGGTAGCCGGCATAACCCTTCATAAAGCCGTCGGCTTGATCTCCGTCCTTCAAATAGAGGGGTTCCTCGGAGTACATCAATTCGATCGGCGATTTTTTGCCGCTGTCGTCGGTGAAGGTCGATTCGTGTACGTTGTACTGCGAATCATAGCGCTCCAGCCAGCTCGCCTGGAACGCGACGGTGTTCACCAGATACAGGAGCGCTTCGTCGGGCATCTCGTCGATCATGTGCGGGATCATTTCGTGGGTTTTCTCGTTGATCCAGCCGTTGAGCGCGTCGACGGAGTCGCTGCCGAAGGGCGTTGCGAATACCTCGGCGTTATAGTATTTCAGCGCGTCGGATACAAAATTGGGATGGAGCTTATCGTGCATACCGTTGTTGTTGTACCACAGGGAATTGGCGATATCCATGCCGCCGTAGACAGTCTCGTTCGGCTCTCCCCAACCATTATAGGTCGTTTCGGTTTTGAAAGAAGGCGTGTTGGCGACGTAATCCTTGAAATAGGCGTTGAGCACGCTTCTTTTCGCGCCGAGGGTCTCTTCCATCTCGGTCAGAGTTTCGCCCTTCGCGCCGTTTGCCGTCATCGAAAGCGCCGCCATCACCGAAAGCGGAGAAACAAAGGTGTTTTTGCCGGACTGCACGCTGCTTTTCAGCAGTTCCGCGCTGAACCGGCGCATCGCCTCATTGCCCTGCTTTTTGACCTCGGCAGGATCGAGGGTTTCGGGTTCTTCCTCGTCGGGGTCGATCAGTCCGGCGACGATCTCCTGGATATAGGTCGCGTCGCTGATGATGACCTTGCCGTCGTTGTCCGCGTCGGCGGCTGTCATCTGCTCGGCGGAATACTCTCCCAGATCCGCGCAGATGTTCTGAATGGTGGTTGCGTCGACGATATCCACCTTGCCGTCAAGGTTGACGTCGCCGCGCTTGGGCGCTGTGCCGGCAAAGGCGACTGCCGTTGATGACACGGCAAGCGTTCCGGCGAGCAGGATCGCAAGTATTTTCTTCATAGTGATCTCTCCTTATTCGCCCATCGTCTCCATCGCGCCGATAAAGACAGGGGTGTTGGTTTTTGTGTTGACGATCATGTAGACAAACGGTCTGTTCAGACGGATGGTGATGGTCTTTGGCGGCTTCGGCGGATCGGGAGTTGCAGTGGGCGCTTCTATTTCGACAACCGTGACTGCCGCCGCGGAGGTACCGGTCTCATTGACGTCGATAAAGGTCTTGTGCAGTACGTCGCCGATCCAAGGGCTGCCGTCGGGACTGTACTCGATCATGCGGTTGAAATCTGCCTGTCCTTCTGCGAACGCGGTCGGCATGCCCATTGTTATGAGATTTGTTTTCAGGCTGGTATCATATTCCTGCTTGAATTTAGGTATGTAGGCGTTGACATAGTCATAGGTTTTGGTATCCGGCTTCAGCGCGTTTTTAAGGCGCTCGCCGGTCAGAGAGTTGATGTAATCGGACAGCTTGACGCCTTCCTTGGGCAGCAGCGCCGCGAAAGCGTAGTTGTAACCCTTGTAGTATTTCATAAAGCCGTCGGCGTAGTCACCGTCCCCGATATAGGTACCTTCCGTGGAAGACATCAGCTCAACAGTCGTCTGCTTGCCGTTATCGTCGGTAAAGGTGCCTTCCCTTACGTCATATCGCTTATCGTAAGGTTTTCCCCAGTCTCCCTCAAACGCGATCGCGTTCGCGAGGTACATCAGCGCGTCCGGATTGATTTCATCGAGGATCTCCGGGATCATCTCGTGTGTTTTTTCGTTGACCCAGCCGTTGAGCGCGTCACAGGTTTCCGGGGTAAAAGGAGCCGCGAAAACCTCGGAGTTATAATAATCCAGCGCGTCCTTTACAAAGGCGGGATTTAGCTTGACGTTTCTGCCGTTGTTGTTGTACCAGAGGGAATTGGCGATCTCCAGCGTTGCGGGAACGACTTTAACCTTTTCATACTCCCATGTCTCGTAATTTAATTTGTCTTCATAGTACGGAGTAGTCCAATCGGGATATTCGAGATAGGTAGGGTACGCCTTGAAATAGGCGTTGAGAGTATCGCGGTCGGCGCCGAGTGTTTTCTCCATCTCCTCCAGCGTGGTTCCGTTCGCGCCGTTGGAGGTCATGGAGAGCGCCGCCATCACGGAGAACGGGGATACAAAGGTGTTTTTGCCGGATTTTGCGCAGCTTTTCAGCAGCTCGGCGCTGAAATTGAAGCTCGCTGTGTTGCCCTTCGCGTAGACCTCCGCGGGGTCAAGCTCCTTAGGCTCTGTCGCGTCGGGATCGATCAGACCGGCGACGATCTCCTGGATAAAGGTCGCGTCGCTGATGATGACCTTGCCGTCGTTATCCGCGTCGGCAGCGGTCATCTGCTCGGCGGAATAGTTTCCCAGATCCGCGCATATGTTTTGAATGGTGGTCGCGTCGACGATATCCACCTTTCCGTCAAGATTCACGTCGCCGCGCTTGGGCGCTGTGCCGGCAGAAGCGACTGCCATTGAGGACACGGCAAGCGTTCCGGCGAGTAAAATCGCAAGTATTTTTTTCATTGTTCTTCCTCCTTGTGTGGGTATAAAGCAAATTTATGTTTCCGAAATGAGAAGCTGCAGCATGGTCGCGTCGGTGACGTCACATGCGCCGTCGTTGTTCATATCGGCAAGCTGCTGTTCAAAATCGTCAAAGGTCGTCAGTTCCGCGACGGATTTCTGGATCGCCGTGACGTCCACGACGTTCAGGCTGAAATCGCGGTTGACGTCGCCCTTGTCGAACACGTCCATATCAAAGGCCGCCGTAACGCCGTAATAGGACACGGTGACGGTCTGTCTGCCTGCTTTCTGCTCCAGCTTGCTGAGCGTATAGCCATCAAAAGCTGAATGATGATAGACGTTCCAGCTTCTGATCGCGTCGTCCGATTCCTCAGCGACAACCCCTGCCGGCTCCGGGAAGCCTTCAAAATAAGCGTTATTCGGCGCCATTTCATAGATGATCCATTCACCGTTTTCTGTCTTTCCGCTCACTTGATAGTAGTTGGTGTTCAGATTGGTAACGGTCACTGTGCGTTCATCTCTGTCTTCGTTGGTGAAATAAGCCGATGTCGCGCTTGGGGGAAACACAAAACAAAGGAGTTGTTCTCCGAATTCGTCGGTGGAACTGCCGGACGGCTGAATAATTGTCTCTTTGCCGTTTTCATCAATGGCGACCGCCTGCGTATTTACCCATTGCGTCCTTGTGTAGAAATTGGGTACCCAGACAACCGGGGCGTTGGGGTTGTATTCCAGCGGGATCAGCTTCTGCTTTCCGCCTTCGTAGGTCGCCTTGACCTTCAAGCCGCTTGTCAGATACGGCTCGCCGACGATGGCTTTGGTATCAGGCATCCCTGCCAGTTCGATCTTGACAGGTTTGGCAATGACTTTTATCCTGAAGGACGTCAAATGCTCTCCGCCTTTTTTGTCGGTATAGGCGATCCGGACTAACTGCACGCCGGTTTTTTCCGTGTTGAATTCCTTCAGTGCGAGATTCTTTTCGGCGAAGTTTTCGGGCGTGATATCCTTGATGATCTCCGAGTCGCCGCTGTAGTAATTAACGGTTATCTCCAAGCCGGTCGGGTCAAAAGCGTCTCCGGTGCTGTAGTGGAGTTTGTCCGGGGTTTTGCTGATATTAAAATACTTTATATCGTCGGGTTCGGCGATGTTACCCTCCGGCGTGATCTCCGCGACCTCGTAACCTGAGATCCTGCTTTGAGGATCCTCTATGATCTTGCCGGTAAAGGTATAGCCGTAAACGTCATCGTTGATCATAATGTCGACGGATTGGATACCTTCGCCGTTGTTGACAAGCAAGCCTTCCGCTCCATAAGTCGGAAAGATTGTGTAGAGATTGTACTCGTCCGTGGTTTCATCCGGCTGCAATGGCGTTCCCGGCCATTGACCGCTGTATTCGTATCCTTCTCTGTCCCACTGGTAAACATAGAACGCGTCCCATTTTAAGTTATCCTTGAATCTGATCGGCGAATACGCCGAAGCGCTTGTCGGAACGAGCGCCAGTGAAGTGACGACCAGCATAACGGTCAGCACCAGGCAAATCGTTCTTTTCATTGATAAAACCTCCTTATGAAAGTCCCGCGATCGTCATCTGCAGCATGGTCGCGTCGGTGACGTCGTAATCGCCGTCGCCGTTGAGGTCGGCGAGCTGCTGCTGGAAATCGTCCAGTTCACTGAGCTCCGCGATCGCGCTCTGGATCGCCGTGACGTCCACGACGTTCAGCGTAAAATCGCGGTTGACATCGCCCTTATCGCAGACGTCCACCTCAAAGGTGGTGGTAAAATCGCGATAGGTCAGGGTGACAGTCTGCCTGCCGGCACGCTCCTCCAGCGGACTGAGCGTATAGCCGTCCGGCAAGTATTTGCCGGGATCTGCGCCGGAAAAACAATCCGCAAGGCGGTATTCTTCGTTCCGGTTCGTCTTTAAGGTCACATAAAAATCAAAGCCGGCATAATGTAACATCGGTACATATAAATCAGTCGTTCGCACGGTAAAGTTCTCGTTCGTAAAAAACGCCCATTCTGCCGTTACCGGAAATTCAAAGATGTAAACCATCTCACCGAAATCGTTCTGATAGGTCTCTTTCGGCTGAATGACGCTAAAGCTGCCGTCCTTGTCAAAGGTTGCCGCGCAAACGTCCTGCCAGTCACATCTAAGGGCAATGGCGGGGGGCTCTTTAGGCGTTTCGAGCTCGAAGATCCTGTCTTTGGAGCCGTCCTCACAGAGCGCGTTCACAACGAAATCGTCTGATGTGCGGAGCTTGCCGCCGACGATGCAGCCGTAGTGCTCCGGCATACTTGTGACCTCGACCCCTACAGGTCTGGGAAGGACATTGATCCAAAACGAAGTCGTGAACGTCTTGCCGGTTTCCGCTTCATAAGAGACTTGAATCTTCTGATATCCGGTTTTTGTGGTATCGACAGGCGCAACGGTATATTTTTCTGTTGAAGAAGAAGCGCCGCCGTAGTAATTCAGCCTGACCTCCAATCCGGTCGGGTCAAATGTCTCGCCGAGATAGTACGTATCTTTTTCGGGATATTCCGCGACCTTGATAGATTTGATAAATTCAGGACCAAACGGCATCTCGTCCGACGAAAGCATATAGACTGTATAGCCGTTTCTTCCGTCATATTGCGTTACCTGCTCGTTTGTGATGGCAAAGCCTTTGTCGTATGGCGTGAGAAAAACGTCAACGCTCTGCTGATCATAGCCGTTGTTGGCGATCATATTGTAATCGTCAAAACCGGGATCCAGCGTAATCTCATAAAGATTAAATTCATCTGTGACGACGACCGGCTCCAGCTTGGTTCCCGGCCACTCCACTGCGGGCTCTCCGTATTGCCACACGTAGCAGTAGAATTCATCCCACTTGTTCGTGTCCATGATCACGTAGGTTCTGTCCGGCGGAAGCGCCGCTGAAGCGCTTGTCGGAACAAGGATCAGGGCGGTCGCGACCATCATGACAGTCAGCGCCATGCTGATGATTTTTTTCATATTTTTCATGATGTTCCTCCTCACAAAAATAATCCTTCATGAGTAATACGCTTTAAAGCGG
>CAMKSB010000098.1 GCA_946415335.1 uncultured Clostridia bacterium | reverse complement strand
CCTGCGTCCCGTAAGCATCGGAGACGCGATGATGATCCACTGATTCGGAGGAAGTATGTTTCAATTAATAAAGACAGAAGGAACCGCGCGCAGGGGTGAGTTTGTCACGCCTCACGGCACGGTGCAGACGCCGGCGTTTATGAACGTGGCGACCTGCGGCGCGATCAAGGGCGCGGTATCGGCGCTTGATCTGAAAAACATCAAGTGTCAGGTTCAGCTGTGCAACACTTATCATTTGCATCTGCGCCCCGGCGACGATAAGGTCAAGGCGCTCGGCGGACTTCACCGGTTCACGCGCTGGGACGGTCCGATTTTGACGGACAGCGGCGGCTTTCAGGTGTTTTCACTGGCGAAGCTGCGCAACATCAAGGAGGAAGGCGTGTACTTCAACTCCCATATCGACGGCAGAAAGATCTTTATGGGACCTGAGGAGAGCATGACGATCCAGTCTCATCTCGGCTCGACGATCGCCATGGCGTTTGACGAATGCGTGGAGAACCCTTCTCCCTATCAGTACACCAAAGACAGCGTTGCCCGGACGACGCACTGGCTGAAACGCTGTATGGCGCGCATGGACGAGCTCAACCGCATGGACGGCACGCTCAACAAGGAGCAGATGCTCTTCGGCATCAACCAAGGAGGCACCTATCACGATCTGAGAACCGACCACATGAAGGAGATCGCCGAGCTCGGTCTCGACGGCTACGCGATCGGCGGACTGGCTGTCGGCGAGCCGACGGAGGTGATGTACGAGATCATCGAGACGGTCGAGCCGTTCGCGCCGAAGGATAAGATACGCTACCTCATGGGCGTCGGCACGCCGGTCAATATTCTGGAGGCAGTCTATCGAGGCGTCGACCTGTTTGACTGCGTGATGCCCAGCCGCAACGCGCGTCACGGTCAGCTGTTCACCCGGGAAGGCGTGCGCAACCTCAACAACGCAAAATACGAGCTCGACGAGCGCCCGATCGACGAGCACTGCGACTGTCCGACCTGCCGGAACTTCTCGCGCGCCTATCTGCGACATCTGCTGAAAAGCGGCGAAATGCTCGGCATGCGCCTGGCGGTCATGCACAACCTCTACTTCTACAACAACCTCATGGAAGTTATCCGCAAAGAGCTGGATAACGGTACTTTTACTAAATTTTATGAAAAATACCGCGCGATTCTCGGCGTTCGAATTTAAAAACTTTTTCAAAAGCACTTGCATGTGCCGATAAAAACTGATATAATCAATATATTGCGTAAAATCAGCGCTTGAAAGGAATGAAGATAAATGAACATTTTACCAACCGTCATCGCGGAAGCTCAGCAGGCCGGCGGCATGTTCGGCGGCAACAGCATGTGGGTCATGATCCTGATTTACGGCGCCATTATCGCCGGCGTTTATTTCTTCCTCATCAGACCGAATTCCAAGAAGAAGAAGGAAGAAGCACAGATGAGAAATTCGCTGGAGATCGGCGACGAGATCACCACCATCGGCGGTATCATGGGCAGGATCGTTGCGATTAAGGACGACGAGGACGCGATCATCATCGAGACCGGCTCCGACAGAGTGAAGATGAAGTTTAAGAAATGGTGCATTTCCACCGTCGATACCGTGAAGGAAAAGCCTGCAAACGCTGCTCCCGAAAAGAAGGGCTTCAGCTTCTTCAAAAAGAAGGACAAGGACGCAGAAGAAACCAAATAATTTCCGCATGAATCACATTCTCCCCGAATATAATGGAACAGATTATATTCGGGGGTATTTTTATGTCTGATAAAAAACGGCTCGTCAAGGCGCTGGTTGTCGGCTGTCTGTGCGGCGTGCTGACCTGCGCGATCTTCACCGGAATACTGGCGGCGGTCATCCTGAGCGCCGGGCTGCTGCCGGATAAGCTGACGGATTATGTAATGATCGCCGTCGCCGCTGCCGGCTCATTCGTCGGCGGTCTGATCGCCGCGAAGTTCAACAAGGGAGCCGGGCTGATCGTCGGCGCGATCATCGGCGCAGGGATGTTTCTCCTGCTGACAATCGCCGGGCTGACGTCCGGCGGCGCTTCGTTCTCCTCCCTGTCGGCTGTGAGAATGGCGGCGCTGCTGGTCGGCGGTATGCTGGGCGGTATTCTCGGCGTGAAGGAACGAAGGCATACCGCGATCTGAAATCATCTCGATTCTATCATTCAATTTCCATGAAAAAAGGCTGAAACCATTCAGTCTTTTTTCTTATTTAGAAAATATTTTCATGAAAATCCAAAAAAGAGTGGAAATATGAAAACGAATATGTTATAATGGCTCTATATGCTAGGAAACTACACCCATTTTACGAAAGTATACTAAATTTGAAAAGGAGAAGGTATTTATGGCAAAGCTAAAATTGCCCGAAGCGCTGCGTGCCTGGAAGATCGTCACACCGAATGACGACGGCAGCGAAATCGAATCGTACTCGGTCGTCCGCAAAAATGACGACGGCAGCAAGACCGAAGCCAAGCTGACCTATTTTGAACTGGTCGACGAGCTGTATACCGACGAGGACGTTGCTTATCTCAAGGAAGAAGCCGATTTTCTCAATAACGTGAAGGCGGTCGGCGATTTCACCTGCTATCTGGACGTGCTCGCCGAGGATACCCCCGGCAAGAAGCTCTCGCTTTATATTCTCACAGAGAATTATCCCACCCTTGCCAGCATAATGGAAAACAGAACCTTCACGGATGAAGAGGTCGTTGACTTCGCTGTTCAGATGAGCGAGATCCTGGAAAAGCTCGAAAACAACAACATGCTTCACGGCAATATCAGCCCGTCGAACATCTTCGTCACGGACGACGGCAAGTATAAGCTCGGCGGCTTTGTGGACGCAGAGGGTTTTGTGGACGATCTGTCCTATATCGCGCCGGAGATCCACAGCAACGGCAATCCAGACTACACGACCGATATCTATTCGCTCGGACTGATCATGTACGCCATGAAGAACGGCGGCAAGCTGCCGTTTGAAGCGGAAACCGGCAATCGCGAGACCGCAACGGCACAGCGGCTGCAGGGCGCGAGCGTTACGCCGCCCGCCGAGGGCAGCCAGAAGCTGAAAAGCGTGATCATGATCGCGATCCAGCCGCAGAACAAGGACAGATGGAAGAACGCCGGCAATATCCAAGCGGCGCTTCGTTCGCTGCAGGAGGAAGGCGCACAGGCGGAAACGCCCGGCGTGATCGTCCCGGAGAGCACCGAATTTGACGGAAACGTCTTTGACGCGGAACAGCCGGAGGAAGGAAACGCCGCAGGCGCAGTCGCGGCAGGCGTTGCCGCGGCAGGTATCGCGGCAGCCGGCATAGCGGCGGCAAACGCCGGTGAAACGCCGGAGCCCGGCATTGACGACATCGAGCCCTCTTATAAGGAGCCGGAGATAGACAACCGCGTCTTTGACGACTACCGGAACCAGACAAAGGTATTCAGCATCAATGAGCCCGAGGGCGACGCAGGCAAAAAGGATTACGGCGACTTCTTTGACGACGATCCGGAACCGAAAAAGCCGGAGGATAAGGACAACTTTGACGTTGTCGATCCGTTCGCGCCGATCGAGCCGGAAGATAAAGAAGAAAAGAAAAAGAAAAAAGGCATCGTGCCGGTCATCATCGTCGGCGTCATCGCGCTGCTGGCGCTGTTGACCGCGCTGGGCGTGATCGCCTATCAGAACGGACTGCTTTTCGGCACGGGCAATCCGTCAACACCCGGACAGGAATCCACCACCGCGGCGACTGCCGCTGCCACCCAGCCTGCCACCAAGGCGACGACGGCGACGCAGGCGACCACCGCTCCGTCAACCACTGCTCCGGCTACCACCAAGCCCACCGAAAGCGCGACCGAGGAAGCGACGGAGAGACCTACCGAGCCGGTTTACGTCACCGTTCCCAACGTCCGCGGCATGAGTTTTGAAAGAGCCCAGGAAACGCTGGAGGAAGCCGGTCTTTCCATCAGACGCGGCGCCACCAGAAGCAGCGACGAATACGAGGAAGGTCTGGTCATCGCCATGACGCCCGGCGACGGTCACAGCGTCGAAAAGGGAACCACCGTCATCGTGGACGTGTCCTCCGGTCTGGTCAAGCCCGAAAGCTCACAGAGTTCACAGAGCTCGCAGAGCAGCCAGTCCGACGACAGCTATTCCTCTTCCCGTTACAGCACCGGCTACCTCAGCCAGTCTGAGGTCAGCGCCATGGACAGAGGCGAGCTCAACCTCGCTCTCAACGAGATCTACGCCAGACACGGCAGGATCTTCTCCGACCCGGATCTGAACGCGTATTTCCGTTCTCAGTCCTGGTATACGCCCCGGTACACCGCTGACGAATTCTCTCAGCGCGTGGTATTCAACGACTATGAATCCAAAAATATCAACCTGATTCTCAACGAACAGACCAACAGAGGACTCCGTTAAAGGCAGGCATTTTAGAGATGAAAGAGTTAATTCTCAAGATACTCAAGAGCAAGCTGCTGTTTGCCGTGGTGCTCAATCTGCTGATCATGGCGTTCTGTATTCTGGTGACCTCGTTCCACTACGTCACCGGCAGGGATTACTACAACTCGATCCTCATTTGTCAGAATCATTTTTACTACGGCAGCACGCTCAACTATATTCTGGCGGTCGTGGTCGGCACCATCCAATACGCCGTCACCGACATCAACGCCTTTGTGCTGGTAGAGGTCGGACTTTCGTTCTGCGCCTTTACCTCGATCACCTTCGTCTTTGCGGACAAGTTCAACTTCCGCAAGGCGGCGGTGTTCACCATGGTGGTCAATATCCTCTTTGCGCTCAACCACTATTCACGCATTGAAAGCACCACCACGGCGGCGCTGCTGCTCGCCGGCGGCTTTCTGCTGGTGCTCAACGCCATCCGCAACAAGCGCTATAACCTCCCCTGCTGGATCGGCGTCGCGGAGATCGCGGTCGGCTCCTTTTACAACTATCCCTACTTCTTTATCGCGCTCGGCTTCGCCGTCGCCTACTTCTTCGGCGATATGATCGCCAAAAAGAAGTTCCGGCTGGATTTTCAGAAGATTTTCTGGTACTTCCGTCCGTTTTTGCTCATGTTCCTGCTGATCACCCTGATCGCGGTCGGTCTGAACCAGTTTTCCTTCTCTATCAATCACGCCACGCAGGAGAGCTCGGATTACTACCGCTATTCCGCGCTGACCGAGGAGATCGACACCCTTCCCTACCCCGATTACAGCGACCATTTGGAGGATTTTGCCGCTGTCGGCATTGACAACGACACCGAGTATGACCTGCTCAAAAACGGCTACTACGACAACGACAAAATGCTCAACAACGACGCGCTGCAGCTCGTGCGCAATATCCAGCTGCAGGAAAGCGAAAAAACGCTCTCCTACGTGCTGACCAATACCTTCACCGATATGTGGAACCATATCGTCTCGCTCGACGCGTTCCTGCTCGTCGGCGCGGTGTTCCTCGCGATATCGCTCGTGTTTATCCTGTATCACCGCAACCGGTATTCGTTCTTTCCGCTGTTTTTCGCGGTCGCCTCGCTCGTTTCGGGCGTATGCATCCGCTACCTCTACACCGGCATGGACTACCGGATCTACGGCATCTGGGTGCTGTGCATCGTCATGCTGCTCTTCGCCTTTAATTTTGAGGGCGAACGAAAGTCGGAGACAGCCAAAAAACTCAGAAGGAAAAACGGCTTCTTCATCATTTCGATCATCGTCACCGCGGCGCTGTTCGGCAGCTATTGCGCGGTCTATGTGCTCAATACGCCCTCCGTCGAGGACGACGCGCCGGACAGCCTGATCACCGAGATCAACCGCAACCCGGACTGCTACTACGTGATGGACACCATGTCGCGGCAGGATTTTGACCGCTACACCGAGAATTACCTCCATCCCCTCTGGGGCTTCAGAAGCGGTTATCTCGAAAACCTCGACGATTTCGGCTACATGCACCACTACGAAATGCTGCGCAAGCGCAACCTTTCCTATAATATCTATGAAGCGGTGATGACGAATCACAAGATCTATGTGATCGACAAGAACGTCACCTTCAAAAAGGAAAAATATTTCAACCTCAACTACACCGACCAATACACCACCGCGCATTATCAGCTCGTCAAGGAGCTGGACGATTACAAGATCTACGAGGTCGTTGT
>CAMKSB010000097.1 GCA_946415335.1 uncultured Clostridia bacterium | reverse complement strand
CTGTTACCTCCACATTCTTTTTTATTTTGAATGTCCGCAAAATCCGTCCTACATCCTTTAATCAGGGAAATAACTGTCAGCCGCTTTCGCGTACAGATACAGCGCCTTGCAGACGTTCTGCAATGCTTCGGACTGCGTGCCGTCGCTCAGAACATTACTGCAATAGGTCATCGGACTGTAAGTGATCGTGCCAATTATCTCTTCGCCATCCTTGACGGTCAAGGTGAAGGTCTTTTTCAGCTCCTTCGCCTTGATACCTCTGATACGCGCGATCTGATATTTGCCGCTTGTAACAGTTTCGACGTTTTTTCCTTCACACTCAAAGGTCAGCGTCTTTGCGCTTTCAAAATACAGCGAGAGCGTCGTCTCGGATTTGAGCGAGAGCGTTGCGCCCTCGAAACTCACGCCGTCAGGCAGGTCAATCGCGGATTCCGGCGCTGTGACCGTGACCTCGCCAAGCGCCTTTTCTTCCTCCGACAAGCTCGCATTGGCGAGATCGGCAGGATTTTTATCAAAATAGATTTGTGCGCGCGCGCCGTAGTTGAGCATTGCCTTGACGAGCGGAACGGCTTTTGCCAAGTCTTCCCTCTCGTCGGCGTGCTCCAATAGATAGTCGGCGTATTCCTTGACGGAGTAGGTGTACTCTGTACCGTGCATGCCTGCGTCGATGATCTGTGCCTTGATCTGTGAGGTCATTTCCTTTGCAGCGACTCTGCACTTGAACACAAAGTAGTTTTTGCCGTTCCATTCCTTGATCAGCGCGTCCTTGACAAGCATCGTCTGTTCAGTAGTACCGTTGCCGTTAGGGACGGTAAAGTGCATATAGGCGGTATCCTTGTGGGCGATCACACTGTCGGAAAGCTCCATGTAGAAGTTGACCGCGATATCGCCGTCAAGCGAGATCGAATGGCCGGCAAGGCGAACGCCTATACCTCCGGACGGCGTCAAAGTCGTACCCGCGAGAACGCTGTTGTTGTCGACAACGCCCGCCTCAAAAACATTTGTGCCATCGGTAAAGGGCTGTTCAAGCGTGACCGTACCGCCGTAGCTGGCGGAGGTGATGCTGACGTCGTCGGTATAGGTCAGGGTTACGGTGGAACCGCTGCCGCCGATACCCACCGATGCATAGCTGCCTTTCGCAGCTTTCACGGTTCCTCCGCTGATGATGACGTCGGCGTAGCTTTGATGCCCGGAGCCGATACCCGCACTGCGCGAGTTGCCTGTCGCGGTAACACTGCCGCCGTTGATGACGATCCTGCCCGCATAACTGTTGTTGCCGTTGCCGCCGCCGATACCTGCGCCGCTGTGACCGCCTTTCGCGTTGACGGTGCCGCCGTTGATCGTGATAACGCCATCGCTGTCGGGAGCGAATCCTCCCGCCCCGATGCCTGCGGCGTTTTCCGCGCCGGTAACATTTATCACGCCGCCGTTGATCGTGATGTTGCCGGAAACATTGACATATCCGCCGATACCCGCGCAGGATGTGTCCGGTTTAGTGATGTTCCATGTGCCGGTTCCTTCGCTCTGTCCCCATACGGTCAGATAACGTCCGCCGTTGACCGACATACCCTTCGGATTTGTAAGGGTCGCGCCGTCGCAGAGGATGAGGTTGACGCCGCCGTTGACCTTGCCGTTGTTGCTGATGCGGTTGAGGTTGGTAACGTTGTCTGCAACGGCGTACCAGCCGCTATCAAGAGCGGTCTCATCACCGACGATCCGCGTAGCCGTGACAGTCTCCTCTTTCCCGTTAAGGTCGATATAAGTCACCTCGACAATGCGAGAGGCTTTCTCGAGCGTTTCTGTTATATCAGAGGTATATGTGACGCCGTTCATAGTGACCGAAGCGGTATAGACGCGCTCGCCCTCTGTGGTGTAGGTCGGCTCTGTCGTTGTTTCATAGGTTATCGCGTCTCCCTGAGCCGTTAAGGAGCGCTCAAAGTTGCAAACGGAGCAATGAAAGACTGCCGTCGCGGAGTCGTGACCGTCCCATGTCCATGTGGGATCTTCAAAAGAGTGCGCTTCAAACTCCGCGTTGATCGTCACATCTGACAGAGGCATCGTAAAAGAATGACTGTCACTGTAGAAGCTGACGTTGTGAGCCTCTGCATCCTTGACCGTGACGCCGGCGAGATGCTTACCGTCAATGCCGTTGACGGTAACGGAGACCTTCTCTCCCGCGCGTGCCGACGCCGGAGCCTCTATCGTTCCCGCGGGTACGCCTTCATCTATTCTTATCTGATATTCGCCGCCTCGGAACACCGCGTTTAATGTCACGTTGTCATCGGGCATGATAAAGCTGAAAGAGTAATCCACACCGGTGATCTCGGTTTCCTCGCCGCTGTCGGTCGTATAGCTGAAGTGTTCAAGGTCATAACCATATTCCTCATGGGGATAAACCCTGACCGTTTGTCCCTCATATGCTTCAACAGGCGCGTAGACATAGCCGCCGGCCATATCGGACATCGAGATCGTATGAAGCGGCTTTTGCGTCCACTTCGCGTACAGCGTAATATCTTCGGTCACGGGATCGTCAAAGTCGAACAAGGAGCCGTATTGATCGTCCGTATACCAGCCGTCGAAAGAGTAACCGTCACGGACAGGTTCCGGTTTGGCAACGGTCGTGTTTTTCTGTACGACAGACTTTACTTCGTCGGTCTGACCGTCCATCGTGCCGCCGTTCAGTTTGTAGGTGATAACGGCTCCGCGCTCGATGACAAGGTGCTTGGTGTAATTATAGTAAAAGCTGCCGTCGGGCCGCAGCGCGTCCTCGGGACTGTATGCGGTCACGAGCAGCGAGGGATCGACAAAGATATCGTCATAATGCATCGTCCTCTGCTGTTCTGCATCGGCAGAGATGCGCGTGATACCGTCGTAAAGATACAGCCGTCTGCCGGCGTGGATACCATAGCTTTTCGCCTGCGCGGTGATCGTGCCTCCTTTTATAAGTATATCCTTCGTGGCGGTAAACGCGTTGTTCTGTGAACCGGTGACGCTGAAATCTCCGTCGAGCGTCAGCGAGCCGATATTGACATAAATGCCGTTCGAGAACATCTGTCCGGACGTCAAATCACCGCTGCCGGTGACCGTCAGGTTCATCCTGTAGGCATAGATCATCGACCGCTGGCTGCTGTTGATACCGGGAAGCATCGTCACCCCGTCAAGGTTCAGAACGCAGTTTTCGGGGTCGAAGCTGACCTTTCCGTCGCCGAGGACGTCATTCCTGTTGACGTCGGTCACCTGCACGCCGCCGACCCACAGCTGATAGGTATCTCCGTATTCAGCGGTGAGCGTCACGCTTTCATTCAGCTTGAAGGTGACGCCGGGAACGAAAACATCTGTTGTCGAGCCGATCGTCCCTCTCCAGCCGGAGAAGTATTTGTTGCTCGGTGGCGTAAAGGCGCTTTCGGGCAGAGTATAGGTCTCTCCCTTGGAGAGATATACATCATCCATCGTACCGCTGCCGTCGCCGGGGTCAAAGCTGACCTTGATCCGCTGATACCCGCATAGCGTACAGGTAAGACCTGACGCATCATATTCATGCAGATCCAGATCCTGATCCGCATCGCAGTATTCGCAGGTAGTCTTATGACAGTATTCGTCGATTATTGTGTAGTCTGTATGCGAAAAACCGCAGGGTCTGATCTCGGCAAACTTGCAGTTACGGCAGGCGCTCAGGCGTTCATCCTTCTTTTTCATTTGAGCGTTGTTATCATCACTTCCGGCGCTCACCATCGTCTTGTTGTCGAGAGTTAGCGTTCCGCTGTCTGAGCCGCCCTTGCCCTTGCCGATCGCGTTGGCGGAGGATAGACCGCACTTTGCGATGACGATGCCGCCAAAGATATTCACCTCGCCGCCGGATCCGCCGTGACCGCCGCCGATGCCCGCGCCGGACAGCTCTTCGTCGCTGCTGAACAGATCGACCAGAGCGGCGACCGACACCATCATCGCGTTAGCCGAGCGCTGATACTGGCTGCCCATCGGCGCATTTCCGAGATATCTTGTGACCATTTCCATCATTTCCGAGGAGTTGGTATAGCTTGATGAGGCGGCGATAACATAACCGCCGGTGATGTTTACGATATGATTGCTGCCGTTCCTGCCGCCGCCGATACCCGCGCCGCCTGCAGTGGAAGTCGCGACCACAAGGCCGCCGGAGATTTCTATATAGCCTCCGCCTTTTCCCATTCCGCCGCCGATACCCGCGCCTTTGTCGCTCTGTGAAACCACCGTACCGCCGCTGATATAAATGGGATCGCCCTGTTCCGCGTCTTGACCGCCGCCGATACCCGCGCCTATTTTATTTCCGTAAGCGACCGCGTTGACCTCGCCGCCGTAGATGTAGATAGGACCGTTTTCACTGTTTTTGCCGCCGCCTATAGCCGCGCCGCCGTTATGGCTGCTTGCCGTGATGCTTCCGCCGTAGATCGCTATAGCTCCGGTCGACCTGTATGCTCCCTCGCCGCTGCCGATACCGGCTCCCGATTGGAAGGTTTGTATATCAAAGGTGCCGCCGTAGATCGTGATACCTTCGCCGCTGCAGCGGCTCGCTTCGCCTTTGTAGCCGCCGCCGATACCGGTGCTGGAACCAAATCTCGACTTAACGATATAATTGCCGGCATAAAAAATCATGCGTCCGCCTGCGCGGAAGCCGCTGCCGCCGATGGCTGCTCCTCTGGTTTCTCTTTTGGTAGTCGCTTCAAAATTACCGCCGTAGAAGTTCATGCTGCCGCCGTCGAGGCCTTTATCGCCTCCGATGGCGGCTTCATCCTGATCGTCGCGCTGGGCAAAGCGCTCACAGAAGGCGATCATCTTGCCGGTACCTTGCTTCTGATCATACACGTTCAGGGTGTCCCCTTCACTGACCTCGAGACCTCTCTTAAAGTCCACCGTCGCGCCGTCGCCGAGGATGATATGCACCTCGCCGTCGGTGTGGACGCGCTTTTTGAAGGCAACATCGCTATTGACATAATACCAGCTGCCGCCCTGCAGGGTGCTGCCGTCGGCGACCGAGGACATGCTGATATACCCCTCGTCCGGCGTGCGGATGCGCTCTTTTGCGACGACCTTCTCACCGTCCCATGAGCGCTCTATATACGCCGCGACGGAATCGAAGAATTCTGCATATACCCTCACGTCGGAACCTGCCGGCATGACAAAGGAACTGTTGTTGATTATCTCAAGCTGCCTTGTGTCAGTGTCCCATTCGTATGTGGCGTACAGCTTATAACACGGCTTTGCGGAATTGGTCGGCGTTACCGTAACCTTGACCGCGTCGCCCTTATAAGCGCGTATGCGGTCGGCGGTAACAGCGCCGTCGGCGCTGCCGGAGACCTGAACGGAATACACCTCATCCACTTTGAAAGAAATACGCGCGTCCGACGGGGGCATGGTGAACACAGCCCTGACATTGCGGTAGGCGTCGAGTATCTCAAGTTCCGCTTCCGTGGTTTTCGTCTCGCCGTCCTGCAGATAGGTCATGGTCATGCCCGTCACATGATACGGATAGTCGTTGGATCTCAGGCGAGCCGTCACGCTGATCTGCGTGCCCGACTGAACGGAATGATTGGCTCCCTCTGCGGCGCTGCCGCCGATCTTGGTTTCGAGCGCAATATTTTCATCATAATCATTGGTCGGGCTCGGCTCAAAATTCTCGACCGTCAGCGTATACACGGCGCTCTCTGCGCCGACAGGGAACGGAACGATCGTGAACAGACTGACGATCATCAGCAATGGCAGCAGTATGCTCATCGGTTTTTTCAACATTCCCATAATGTATACCTCCTAATACTTATTAATTCGTTATCGTTATTATAGCATATTTTAGGAAATAATTTAGCATTTTGCAAAAAACAAAATAATATTTGCCATTTTTTTGTATGCTTATATAAAAAGCCAGCGCCGGATTCGTGCATTTTGACCACACGAGGCGTTCGTTCATACTATTCTCTGTTAGAAAGCAGAAGGCTGCTTTTCATGAAGAAAGGTAAAAAACGTTGCACGACTGCCCATAACCGTTAAAAGCGGACAATAGAAAAACCGCCCTGCCGACAGGGCGATTGAATTTTTATCACGCAAAGACTCACTCCGACAATCTGCCGTAAAGGCGTATGTGAAGCGTGTTATCAGCAGATTTTTGTACTGCATAGGCTTTGTCAGTATCGCGGTCAACTTTATGCTGCCGCTTCAGAAGCTTGAAGA
>CAMKSB010000096.1 GCA_946415335.1 uncultured Clostridia bacterium | reverse complement strand
CTACCCAGGACGAGCCTGCTACCCAGGACGAGCCCGCAACTCAGGACGAGCCTGCTACCCAGGACGAGCCTGCAACTCAGGACGAGCCCGCAACTCAGGACGAGCCTGCTACTCAGGACGAGCCCAAGACCTACACGGTTGCCGGCGACAACGGTATTTTCACCCAGGGTTGGGCGCCTGCCGAAACCGCTAACGATATGACGTTGCAGGGTGACGGCACCTACGCTATTACCTACAAGAACGTTCCCGCTACCGACAGCATTCTCTTCAAGATCTGCGAGAATCATGGTTGGGACGTCAGCTACGGCACAGCCGCCGGCGCGAATGTTGAGTTCAAGGTAACCGTTCCCTGTGATGTTACCATCACCTTCAATCCCGAGACCAAAGAAATCAAAGTAATCGGCGACAGCGCTCAGATGATCACAGAGTTTGTTGTTGATTATATCGAGGTCGTTGGTTCCTCTCAGGGCGGATTTGAAGTTACATGGGATCCCGGCACCTCCGTTAAGATGACGAAAACCCAGGATAAGGTTTGGAGCGTGACGTTTGAAGAACTGGACAACAATACCGAGTATACCTTCAAGTTCGCTGCTAACGGATCATGGGCAAACAACTGGGGCGTTGCCAAGGATGGCACGACCGAGGTCAAGCTGGACGAAGCGGTCGCTGCCACCTTTGACGGCGACAATATCAAGTTCACCGTTGTGGCTGATCCCGCTTTAGCTGAAACCTCTGACGTCACCCTGACGCTGGATCTCACCAATTATGATTCCACCGCTCACACTGGCGCAGTATTTACGATTTCCCCCCAGTTAAACGCCAATTAATATATCATTGATCAACATAGGCGGAGCCCGTTTTGGGCTCCGCTTTTGTTTTGTCGATTATTTTACGAAACGCATAATAGAATCTGTAGGGGCGTGCATTGCACGCCCGGCAAGCCGTGATGTCCGATTATACCGCTGTATGATCGGAAAAGACACGCTTCCTGTCACGGGCGACCAATGGTCGCCCCTACTTTCCATTTTTCTTCTTTGTGTAAATATGCGAAAAAACACTTGCAAACGCGGCGAAAATCATGTAAAATGTTAGCAGAGAGTTAACAAAATCACAGGAGGTTGCTATGTCCAGAGAATATAAGATCAGAACCAAAAACAAAAACGTCTTTCTCCGCGTCAAAAAAGGCCACTTCGCGACCATGCACAGCCACACCAATTATTACGTCGACGTGACCACCCAGAAAACCCGTCTTTCCGAGGCGGAGGCTGTCGCCAAGGAGATGGTGTTCGCCTACAGCTCCAACACCATTGTCGACACCATTCTCTGTCTGGACGGCACCGAGGTCATCGGCGCATGCATGGCGCGTGAGCTGACGAACGACAACTACATCAACCTCAATGCCCACCAGACGATCTACGTCGTCAGCCCGGAGTATATCGGCGGCGGTCAGATGATCTTCCGCGATAACCTCGTGCAGATGATCCACAACAAGCACGTCCTGATCCTGGCGGCTTCCGTCACGACCGGCAAGACGGTTCTCGCCGCAGTCGACGCGATCCAGTATTACCGCGGCACCGTCGTCGGTGTTTCCGCGATCTTTGCTACCGTCGAGGAATGCGACGGTCATCCGGTCAATTCGATCTTCAATCCGCTTGATCTGGGCGATTACCAGAGCTTCAAGCCCCATCACTGCCCGATCTGTCAGCGCGGCGAGAGAATCGAAGCCCTCGTCAACAGCTTCGGCTTCTCGGCGCTTTAAGGAGGTGTGGTTATGGCAGTCAATACAGACAAAAGCCTGCGCAATCAGGTGATGTATCAAGTTTTCGTCCGCAATTTCAGCGAGGAAGGCACCTTCGCCGCCGTTGAGGATTCCGTGGACGCGATCAAAGCGCTGGGAACCGATATCGTATGGTTCATGCCGATCCATCCCATCGGTACGCTCAACCGCAAAGGCACCCTCGGCTCGCCTTACGCGATCTCCGATTACCGCGCGGTCAATCCCGAATTTGGCACGCTCGAGGACTTCAAGCGCCTTGTCGCAGCGATTCACGACAAGGGCATGAAGTGTATCATCGACGTGGTGTATAACCATACCTCGCCGGATTCCGTGCTCTCCAAGAGCCACCCGGAGTGGTTCTATCACCGTCCCGACGGTTCCTTCGGCAACCGCGTCGGCGACTGGACGGATATCATCGACCTCGACTACAACCGGCCCGACCTCTGGGACTACCAGATCGAAACGCTCTGCCAATGGGCGGAGATCGTCGACGGCTTCCGCTGCGACGTAGCGCCGCTGATCCCGATCGCGTTCTGGGAAAAGGCGAGAGAAGCCGTTGAGCAAGTCCGTCCCGGCGCCATATGGCTGAGCGAGTCCGTCGAGCCGGAGTTCATTCTGCACATGCGCAGCCGCAGTCTGACAGCGCTATCGGATTCCGAGATCTACCGCGCGTTCGACCTCAGCTACGACTACGACTGCTACGGCAAGTTCACCGGCTGTCTCTGCGGCGACAGTTCACTGGCAGACTACGCCGAGGCGATCAACCGGCAGGAGTACATCTATCCCGACAACTACGTGAAGCTCCGCTTTTTGGAGAACCACGACCAGACCAGAGCGCGTTTTCTGATCCCGGACGTCCGTGCGCTGCGCAACTGGACGGCGTTCAACTTCTTCCAGAAGGGGCTCGCGCTCGTCTATGCCGGACAGGAATACGCCGTTTCCCATCTGCCCGGCCTGTTCGACAAGGATACGGTCGATTGGTTCAACATCCGCAACGAGGACTTGACGTCGCTGATAAAAAGGCTCGCCGCCATCAAGAAGGACGCGCTCTTTGCCGACAGCACCTATCATGTGGAAGCGCAGGGAGAGGACTTCCTGATCGCCACCCATGAGAAAGACGGCAGAAAGGCGCTCGGCGTCTTTGCCGTCACAGGCAAGACCGCGCTTGTCAAAGTGGACTTCCCCGACGGCGTTTATTCCAACCTGATCGACAAAAGACCGGTCGAGGTTTTCCGCGGCAGGATCGCTTCCCACGGCGAACCGATCATTCTGATGTAATATCCGCCTGCTGCTTTGCCGAAAAAATTTTGACGAAGCCCTTGACAAAGCAGCAGGAAAATAGTATAATAAATAAGCTGATTTCAGCAATATGTGGCGGAATAGCTCAGCTGGCTAGAGCATTCGGTTCATACCCGAAGTGTCGTAGGTTCAAGTCCTATTTCCGCTACCAACGGCCCGGTGGTCAAGCGGTTAAGACACCGCCCTTTCACGGCGGTAACACGAGTTCGATTCTCGTCCGGGTCACCAAGCGCCCCTTGCGAAAGCGAGGGGCGTAATTACTACCACAAGCCGGCGTGGTGGAATCGGCAGACACAAGGGACTTAAAATCCCTCGGAATAAACCCCGTACCGGTTCAAGTCCGGTCGCCGGCACCAGAAAGAGTGTTCATAACGGATTTATGTTATGGACACTCTTTCTTTTTTCGGTCTGTTATTCTATATTTGGCTTTACAAATTCTATGCTCGCTACAGCGAGAGTCTTTATATTGACAGTTAGCTATTTTCAATGATATAATTAACACGGAGGTAATGATTATGAAGAAGATTATTTCTGTTATAATTATCATGTGCATACCAATACTGTTATCGTCTTGTGATTATGGCGATTATCATACAACAGATCCTGACAAATATAATCCAAAAGACGGATATTTGGCAGTTGATTATTTTCCTGAAAGTATAGACGAATATACAGTCAATTCTTACTCGTACAACACATATCGTTATCTTGATACATGTACTGAAATATTTCTTGACATAACAGCAACTGAAAAACAGTTTAATAATATTATCGGTATTGCAGAAAAGTCTGCTGAGGTAAACGCGATAAAGCCTGCGTTTTATGATAAGGACTATACTGAAATTGTTATAATGGACGATTACGAAAAGTCCGATGATTCGGATGCTGTAATGCACGCGGATATAAAAAAGATAGTTTATAACACAAAGACCCGTAACATTGTTTTTGAGTATTTTTATGCCTTTGATTCCAATGTCTATCCTGTTGATGAGATAACTTTTTTTAAGCGGTTTAATATTAAGGAAAAAGATTATTTTGCTCACTCTGAAAGGTATTATATTGATGAAGAAAGCTCTGCTGAGAACAAGCCGCAAAAAACAATGTAAGCAATTTTTAACAAAATACGAATTTACCGTACAAATTCCCTGCTTGCGATAACATAAGAATATAATGATTGTATTTTGTATCGTAATGTGTTACAATAACTTAAACGGAGGTGTTTTTTATGATGTACCCATATCTTACCCTTGATGATGAAACCGAGATTGTTCACTCGGAAATGCTTAGTGACAAAACGGTTAAGGTATATATTGAAAAACCTGATGAAAAAGACGGCTTTCACTTTGCAAGCTGTTTCCTGCCGAAATATGAGTGGAAGGACATATTCGGCTTTACTGAGGACGAAATCAAAAGGTATCAATTAATCGTTGAAAATAATGCCCACCTAATTATTGAGCTTTCGCAAACCGGAGGATTTGACAATGCCTCAGGTTTTTAAAATTGGCTCTTATTGGGTTTACTTTTGGGCGAACGAGAATAAACCGCTTGAGCCTGTTCATGTTCACGTTTCAAAGGGCAAGCCTTCCGCTAACGCTACCAAGTTTTGGATTACAAAAACGGGAAAATGCTTGTTGGCAAACAATAATTCTGATTATGACAGCAGGACACTCAATTATTTAAGTAAGGCTATCGAAGCAAATAAGGATATTGTTATTGTAAAATGGCTGTCTTTTTTCGGAGAGATTACCTACTATTGCTGATAACAAATCTGTTATGAGCACTTGCACCAAGCAATCAGGGAATATCCGGCGGATATTCCCTGATTGCTTTTTTTGTATGTAGGCGACCGGACTTGAAGCGACCGTGCCCGGCAGAGCCGGGTAAAAACGCTCCGGGGGAGCGAGAGCGCAGTAGAAACCTTTCCAAGCGCGCTGAGCCCCACAAGCGAGCAGGAATGTCAGCATACTGTTTTGCTATCATAGAAATGGAAAATTGAGTTTTCGACAAGCTGACGCCGCCGGAATTCTCCGGCGGCGTTTCTCTTATACTAATTCCTGATAGAAAGTAGATTTATATTTTGCGAGGATATTTTTCGCAAGACAAGGCGAAGGACGCGGCAAGGCTGGCGCCTTGCAAGGACGACAACGCAGTATTGCGGAAAATAGACCGCAAAGATTGTCTACTTTTTATTAGGTATTAGTATTAAATCCTATAAAATCGTTTTGCGTTTTCGGCGGTGATGTCGAGGAGTTCCTGAACGCCGATACCGCGCAGGGAGGCGATCCTTTCGGCGGCGTAGACGATCATGGAGCTGTCGCAGCGCTTGCCGCGGAAGGGAACCGGCGCCATGTAGGGCGCGTCGGTTTCGAGCAGCAGGCGGTCGAGCGGGATCTCGGAGGCGACCTCAATACTGTGCCGCGCGTTTTTGAAGGTCACCACGCCGCCCAGACTGATATACAGCCCCATCCGCACGGCTTCGCGCATGAGCTCGACACTGCCGGAGAAGCAGTGTACCAGCGCGTTCGGGCGGTACTTGCGCAGCTTGTCAAAGGTGTCGCCGTGGGCTTCGCGGTCGTGGACGATGATCGGCATACCGAGCTCCAGCGAGAGCTGCAGCTGTTCCTCAAAAACGCGGTTCTGCTTATCCTTGGGGATATCCCAGTGATAGTCCAGCCCGGTCTCGCCGATCGCCACCACCTTCGGGTGTTTGGTGAGTTCGGCGATTTGGTCGAGGTAGTCCTCCGGCAAGCCTTCGAGGTTCTCCGGATGGATACCTACCGCCGCGTAGATGAACGGATATTTTTCCGCGAGTGCCAAGACGGTTTTCGCGTTATTCAGATCGACGGAATTATTCACGATACCACACACACCCTTGTCCGGCAGCGACGCGAGCAATTCGTCGCGGTCGCTGTCAAACCAGCCGTCGTCATAGTGCGCGTGGGAGTCAAAGATGTTGGTCATAGTTTTTTAGTGGTAAGTGATAAGTGGTAAGTGATAAGTGGTAAGTGGTAAGTGGTTAGTGGTTAGTGATAAGTGGTAAGTGATAAGCGGTAAGTGTTTAATGGAAAGGTATCATTGAAACCCCAACGTTTCCTCTGCTTCACTTGCCACTTGCCACTATTCACTTGCCACTAACTTAACAAATCTTCGATCCGGCGGGCATGCCTTCGATGGTGACGACTTGGAGTTC
>CAMKSB010000095.1 GCA_946415335.1 uncultured Clostridia bacterium | reverse complement strand
GTCAAGAACTTTTTTGAAGTTTTTTCAAATTTTCCTGACCTGCAGGATGGTGTATTCCCTGCGCTGCTGCGCATTGTTGTTATTATAATACAGGTTTTCCCTAAAGTCAACCTATTTTTCCTGTTTTTTTTCATTTCCACTTTTCCGTTAAAAAATCCACTTTCCGTTTGTTCTCTTTATACAAAACGATTTTCTTATCCTCTTTTCCACATCTATTTTAGCAAAATTCGATTTTCGTTCGTCATTTGCAATAATTCTCATTGCCGCGCTTTAGTGAATTTGTACAAAGTTATTCTTTTCGAGAAAATTCTGCTGGATTTTTTCTGAAATTGTGTTATTATATAATTGCATATTAGAAATATGCATTCTTTAAGACTGAGGTGAGAGATATGAGCAGCAAGAGATTTGTGACGATTACCAGACAGTACGGTTCGGGCGGGCATGATATCGGTAAAGCGCTTGCCAAAGCTTTAGGCATTGGGTTTTACGATAAAGAGTTGATCTCTCTCGCTGCCAGGGAAAGCGGCATCGCACCTGAAGTCTTTGAAAAAGCAGACGAAAGGCCTGCGAACAGTTTACTCTATTCTCTTTCTGTCGGTCTGTATAATTACGGGAACGGTTTGTCCAGTCCGATGGACGATCTGCCGGTGAACGACAAGCTCTATATTCTGCAGCACAAAATCATTAAAGAAAAAGCCGAATCGGAATCCTTTGTGATCGTAGGCAGATGCGCAGACTATATTCTCAAGGATTACCCCGGCGTTGTAAAGGTATTTATCTACGCGGATATCGAAAGCAGAATACGCAGAGCTATTTCCAGACATGACATCGAGCCGGCAAGAGCGAAGCAGGCCATTATCAAGACAGACAAAAACAGAGCAAACTACTACAGTTTTTATTCAGGACAAAAATGGGGTCAGGTCGAGAACTACGACTTGTGTATCAACACAACGAAACTCAGCGTCGACCAGGCTGTGAAGCTGATCACCGACTATATTTCTATCGTCGGCTAGGCATATTTTATCATCTCCTGAATATACTGTATTATTGACGATACAACAAAGGAGGTGACAACGATGAGATTTGTCGTAATGGACATTGATGATTTTATCTTCGCAAACGAAGAATGGCACGAGAGCGAACGGTAAGTTCTCTCCTACCGGGAAAGCTTAACCGAAAGTTGCACGGCGATTTTTCGTTGACATAAAATCAAAAATTCGGGCAGACGCTGAATGGCGCCTGCCCTATTTTGTGCCCCTGAAACGAAACGAGGGCTTTCGTTCTTAGTATATGCTGTTTAATTTCATTTATTCATCATTTCCGATGAAATTCAGCGGATCGGCGTAGGTGCCGTTGATCTTGACCGCGATGTGGATATGCGGTTCGTCGCTGGCTTCAAACGGAACCGAACCGACGGTGCCGATCTCGTCGCCGGGATTGAGCCTGTCGCCCTGCTTGACAGCAACGGAACCCAGTCCGCTGTAGACGCAGACGGCATTGTTGACGCTGACCTCGACGGTTTTTCCGAATAATTTGTCGTCCGTGACCTTTGTGACCTCGCCGCCGGTCATGGCGGAGACCTTATCGCCGAGTTTGCCGGCATAATCGACGCCGAGATGCGGTTTCCAGACGTTCAGGGTTTTGAAGTAGACGCTCTCCTGGCTGTACTCGCGGATGATCTGCGCGTTTGCAAGCGGCTGTTTGAGATGCAGATCCGCCGCCAGCATGGTTTGCAGCGCCGGGTTGCTGCTTTTGGTAGTAGTTTCGGTTGTCGGCGGTTCCTTTTCCGCCACGATGGTCGGAAGCGTGGTGATCTCATTTTCTGTCGGCGGTTCGGTCGGTTCCTCGGTGGTGATCTCCGGGAACGTTTCTCTGATACCCGTTACGGGCTTATTGACCTGCTGCGCTTGCGTCGGCATGGTTGTCAGCTTGTCGCCGGTTGGATTGACGACCGTGTTGTATGTGGAATAAACTGCCATGCACACGGCGATCAGGCAAACGGACAGCGCCGCGTAAAAGCCGATATTCTCACGGCGGCTTCTCTTTCTTTTTCTTTCATATTTGCTCATAAAAAGCACCTCCGTCCTTAGTATGGACAGAGGCGCTGCGGTTTATACATTTTATTCGATGACTTTATAGCCTTGGGCTTCGACGGTCTCTTTGAGGGTCTCGTGAGAGATCGCCGCGTTGAGCGTCAGTTCCGCGGTGCCCTTCTCGTGGCTCACCTCTGCGGAATCGACCTCGGGAAGCGCCTCGAGCGCACCCTTGACTCTCGCTTCACAATGCGGACACATCATGCCTTCGATCATTAATTTGTCTTTCATGGTTGATTTCTCCTTTGCTGTATTATTTTTCTCTATTGGAATATTAATTTCACTATCCTTCGGATAGATACGGGTGAAATTCAGTCGCAGGGCATTCATGACGACGCAGAAGCTGGATAGGCTCATGGCTGCCGCGCCGAACATCGGATTCATCTGCCAACCGAAAATCGGGATGAACAGACCTGCCGCCAACGGGATGCCGATGATATTGTAGATGAACGCCCAGAAAAGATTCTGCCGGATATTGCGAAGCGTGGCTCTGCCGAGCTTGACGGCTGCCGGCACGTCGCTGAGACGGCTCTTGACGAGGACGACGTCCGCCGCGTCGATGGCGACGTCTGTTCCGGCGCCGATCGCGATGCCGATATCCGCAGAGGTCAGGGCAGGCGCGTCGTTGATGCCGTCGCCGACCATGGCGGTTTTGGCTTCCGCTTTCAGACCGCGGATGACCTTTTCCTTGCCGTCCGGCAGCACGCCGGCGATCACTTCGTCGACGCCTGCTTTGGCGCCGATGGATCGCGCGGTTTTTTCATTGTCGCCGGTGAGCATGACGACCTTCATGCCGAGCTTTTTCAACTCGGAGACAGCCGACGGACTTTCGGGCTTCATCGCGTCCGCAACGGCGATCATGCCCAGAGTTTTATTTCCTATGCAGAAATATAGGGGCGTTTTGCCTTGGTCGGCGCAGGCTTCCGCTTGACGAATGATCGTCTCCGGCAGCTTGCAGAATTGCTCGATATAGCGGCGGTTGCCGCCGTAGACCGGTTCGCCGCCGAGCGTTCCCTCCAAGCCGCTGCCGCTGTGGATCGTAAAATCGGCGACGTCGCTGAATGACAGCTCGCGTTCCTCGGCACGGCGGACGATCGCCTTTGCCAAAGGATGTTCGCTTTTGGCTTCCAGAGAACCGGCGAGTTGTAATAATTCTTTTTCAGAAATATCAACCGGGTAAATATCCGTGACTTCCGGTTCGCCGGTGGTGACGGTGCCGGTCTTATCAAGGGCGATTGCTTTCAGCTTGCCGGTTTCTTCGAGCGATACGGCGGTTTTGAACAGGATGCCGTTGCGCGCGCCGACGCCGCTGCCGACCATGATGGCAACCGGGGTGGCGAGTCCTAACGCGCAGGGACAGCTGATGACGAGCACCGAAATGGCGCGTGACAGCGCAAAGCCGATATCCTGCCCGGCGATCAGCCAGATGATCTCCGTGATGACGGCGATCCCGATCACAGTCGGCACAAAGACGCCGGAGACCTTGTCGGCGATCTTGGCGATCGGCGCTTTTGTCGCGGACGCGTCGCTGACCATCCGGATGATCTGGGAAAGGGTGGTGTCCTCCCCTACCCTTGTCGCGCGGCATTTCAGATAGCCGGTTCGGTTAATGGTCGCCGCGGAAACCGCATCCCCTTCGGCTTTGTTGACAGGCACGCTTTCACCGGTCAGCGCGGATTCATCCACTGCCGCGCCGCCTTCGAGCACAACGCCGTCGACAGGGATCCTGCCGCCGGGATAGACGGCGAAGATATCGCCGGTCTTTACCTGCTCGACCGGGATCTCGGTCTCAACGCCGTCGCGAACAACGACCGCCGTGGTCGGCGCGAGCTTGACAAGGCTTTTCAGCGCGTCGGTGGTTCTGCCCTTTGCTCGGGATTCCAGCAGCTTGCCGACGGTGATCAAGGTCAGGATCATAGCGGCGGATTCAAAGTAGAGCTCGTTCATCAACCCGGTCTCGCCTGCCGTCATGCGAAACAAAGTGACGGTGCTGTACAGAAAAGAAACGCCGGAGCCGAGCGCAACGAGGGTGTCCATATTCGGCGCTAAGTGGATCAAACCCTTGAAGCCGCTGATGAAGAATTTTTGATTGATCACCATGACGATCCCGGCGAGCAACAGCTGGAGCAATCCCAACGCTACCGGATTGTCATGAAAAAACGGCGGCACGGGAAAACCGAACATCATGTGTCCCATGGAGAAATACATGAGAATTAAAAGGAATATCAGGGAGGCGATCAGGCGTTTTAAGATCTTGGGCGTTTCCGTGTCCTTGAAACGGTCGTCAGCCGTGGCTGTGACCGCTTTTTTCACTCCCTTGACGGAAGCGCCGTAGCCGGCGTTCTGCACGGCTTGGATGATCTCCTGCGGCGCAGCAGTTCCCTCGACGCTCATGGAGTTGGTCAGAAGATTGACCGAGCAGGCGGTCACGCCGTCAAGCCGCGAAACCGCTTTTTCAACGCGAGCGCTGCAGGCGGCACAGCTCATGCCGGTTACATTATATTGTTCCATGCGCTCACCTCATCATCTTTTGGATCGTATCGACCAGCTCGTCGATCACTTCATCCTTGCCCTCACGAATATCATTTGCCACACAGGTGTGAATATGCGCGGAGAGCAGTTCGCGGTTGAAGGCGTTGATGGCGGCGCTGACCGCAGAAGCCTGTATCAGGATATCCGGACAGTAGGCGTCGTTCTCGACCATACGGCGGATGCCGCGGATCTGTCCTTCGATCCGGCTGAGCCGGTTGATCAGGCGCTTGTACTCCGCTTCGTCGCGTTTCTTTGTTTTATGACAGTGACAGGTCTGTTCCATAGAATCACCTCAGTTTCTGTCTCTACTATATACCCCCATGGGGTATTTGTCAAGTAGGACTTGCAAAATTCTTCATTTGGGTATATGATAGGGGATGAAAAAAATTACGAGGTGATATTCTATGAGCAGAAGATTTGATAAGCGCGTGCCGGTTTCTCTGCTGACCGGTTATCTGGGCGCCGGAAAGACGACCGTACTCAACCATGTGCTCTCCAACCAGAAGGGCTACAAGGTGGCGGTCATCGTCAACGACATCGGCGAGGTCAATATTGACGCGAGCCTGATCGCCAAAGGCGGCGCTGTGACGCAGAAGGACGACAATCTGGTGCCGCTGCAGAACGGCTGTATCTGCTGTACGCTGAAGGTCGATCTGATGAAGCAGATCGTTGAACTTGCCACCTCCGGCAAGTTTGATTATATCCTGATCGAAGCCTCCGGCATTTGCGAGCCCGGTCCGATCGCAGGCTCCATCTGTATGCTTGACGGCTCCAATCCGCAGGCTGGTCTGCCGGCTGTCGCCTATCTGGACAGCATCACCACCGTTGTGGACGCGAACCGTCTGGCGGATGAATTCGGCTCCGGCGCATCTCTCCTGAAAGACGATCTGGACGAGGAAGATATCGAGAATCTGCTGATCCAGCAGATCGAATACTGCACTACCATCATTCTCAACAAGATCGATCAGGTGACAGAGCAGGAAAAGGCAGATGTGATCGCCGTCATCCGCGCGCTGCAGCCCGACGCAAAGATTATTGAGACGACCTACGGCAATGTGGACGTGGCAGAGATCCTCTCTACCAACAACTTTGACTACAGAAAGATTATCCAGAGCGCCGGCTGGGTCAAGGCGATGGAGATGGAGGGTGAAAACTCCGAGGATCTCGACGAGCATGAGGAGCATGAGCATCATCACGACCACGAGGAGCATGAACACCACCACGAGCATCATCACGACCACGACGAGCACGAGGAACACGAGCACGGTCATCATCACCATCATCACCACCATCATCACGACGAGGGTGAAGCCGAGGAATACGGCATTGCAACCTTTGTGTATCAGAACGTGAAGCCCTTCTCCAAGGAGAAATTCGAGGAATTCGTATTTGAGAAATGGCCGAAGGAGGTCATCCGTGCGAAAGGTCTGTTCTGGATCGTAGAGAATCCCGACACCGCCTACATCTTCGAACAGAGCGGCAGACAGAAAACCGCCACCGACGACGGCAACTGGATCGCCACCTTCCCGGAGGAGGATCGTCAGGAGATCCTGCGCATGAATCCCGACATTCAGGAAAGCTGGCACCCGGTTTACGGCGACAGGATCAACAAGCTGGTATTCATCGGCAGAGGCATGGACAAGGAAGCGATTATCAGAGCACTTGACGCGTGCATTGCCGAGAAAGCAAAATAAACTAAAAGATAAACGGGCTGACTCCGGTA
>CAMKSB010000094.1 GCA_946415335.1 uncultured Clostridia bacterium | reverse complement strand
CGAATCGCGGGGCTGTCGGTGAGCAGCATGACCATGCGGTCGATGCCGAAGCCGATGCCGCCGGTGGGAGCCATGCCGATCTCGAGGGCGTTGAGGAAGTCCTCGTCGGTGGTGTTGGCTTCTTCGTCACCCTGGGCGAGCAGCGCTTCCTGTGCCTTAAAGCGCTCGCGCTGGTCGATCGGGTCGTTGAGCTCGGAGTAAGCGTTCGCCATCTCCCAGCCGTTCATGAAGAACTCAAAGCGCTCGACATAGTTGGGATCCTCCGGCTTCTTTTTAGTTAGGGGAGAGATCTCGATCGGGTGGTCGATCACGAAGGTCGGCTGGATCATGTGTTCCTCGGCAAATTCCTCGAAGAACAGGTTGAGGATATCGCCCTTCTTGTGCCTGTCCTCAAACTCGACGTGCTTCTCCTTGGCGATCGCCTTGGCTTCCTCGTCGGTCTTGATTTCGTTGAAGTCCACGCCGGCGTATTTCTTGACCGCGTCGATCATGGAGATGCGCTCAAAGGGCTTGCCCAGATCCATTTCCACGCCGTTGTAGGTGATCTTGGTGGTGCCGAGCACCTCCTGCGCCACATGGCGGTAGAGGCTTTCGGTCAGTTCCATCATGCCGTTGTAATCGGTGTAAGCCTGATACAGTTCCATCAGGGTGAATTCCGGATTGTGACGGGTGTCGACGCCCTCGTTGCGGAACACTCTGCCGATCTCGTACACTCTTTCCAAGCCGCCGACGATCAGTCTTTTGAGGTAGAGCTCCAGCGAAATGCGCAGCTTGAAATCCTCGTCCAGCGCGTTGGAATGGGTGATAAACGGTCTTGCTGCAGCGCCGCCGGCATTGGCGACGAGCATCGGGGTTTCCACCTCGATAAAGTCCTTCGCGTCGAGGAAACGGCGGATGCTTGCGATGATCTTGGAGCGCTTGACAAAGGTATCCTTGACCTCGGGGTTCATGATGAGGTCAACGTAGCGCTGACGATAGCGCAGATCAGTGTTTGTCAGACCGTGATACTTCTCCGGCAGGGGCTTGAGAGACTTGGAGAGCAGACGAACCGCCTTGGCGTGGATCGAAATCTCGCCCATCTGGGTTTTGAACACAAAGCCCTTGACCTCCACGATATCGCCGATATCCCATTTTTTCAGGAAGGCGTATTCCTCTTCGCCGAGGTCGTCGAACTTGGCGAAAATCTGGATCTTGCCGGTTTTGTCATGCAGATCGAGGAAAGAGACCTTGCCCTTGCCGCGCTTGGACATGATCCTGCCTGCCACGCAAACGTCCTTGTTTTCGTATTCCTCAAAGTTATTTTTAACGGTTTCCGTATATACATCGCGGTCGCTGGTGGTGATGACAAAGGGATCTCTGCCGGCTTCCTTGAGCGCGGCGAGCTTGTCGTAACGCACCTGAATAACGTCGCTGGTGTTTGCCTGCTGTGGCTTGTTACCCATTCTTATACTTCCTTTATCGAATTATTTTGAAATTTCAATGACCTTGAGCGCCACAACACCGCCGGGGGTTTCCACCTCAACGACGTCGCCGACGCTCTTATCCATCAGCGCTGCGCCGATGGGGCTCTCGTCGGAGATCTTGCCTTCCCTGGGGTTGGCGGCATTTGCGCCGGAGCCGACGATGGTGTAGGTCATCTGTCTGCCGGTATCGATCTTTTCGATGGTGACGACCGAGGTGAGGTGTACGCGCTCGTTGGAGTTCTCGGTCTCGTCGATCAGGACAGCGGTTTTCAGAATGCCCTCGATCGTGGTGATCCTCGCCTCGATGATCGCCTGCTCGTTCTTTGCGTCGTCGTATTCGCTGTTCTCGGAAAGGTCTCCGTAGGAACGCGCTACTTTGATTTTTTCAGCGATTTCCTTACGTTTGACGTTTTGTAAAAATTCAAGCTCTTCCTCGAGCTTTTTCATATCCTCTGCGGTGATCATGGTCGGTTTCGATGCCATATTTAAAACTTCCTTTCGTTTGGTATGATATATACACACTCAATTATTATATGCTTTTTTGACGTGAATGTCAAGCAGATTGGCGAGCGATTTCATGGTCTGGGAGCCGGTTTTTCCGCTGCAGCTCAGCGGCACAATGCTGCCGAGCTCATACTGTGCGCCTAGCGTGTAGAGCGCCGAACAGAAATACTCCGTGCTCAACTCCTTCGGCTTGATCTGATCGAAGCCGTTGGGCGTCCGGAAGTGATAGTGGTAGTAGCACGCGGCGTATTGCTCGCATGTTGGCTCGCCGACGGTCAGCAGGATGGACGAACGGCTCAGCGGCAGCGTCATTTCCAATCTCGTCGGCGCTACGATCAGGTCGCAGTGCTCCAGTTCAGAGAGATTCTTGGTGATGGTCATTGCCGCGCCGTTTTCCTGCAGTGCTCTGTCACGCGTCAGCTCATAGGGTTCATAGTTTTCCGTGACGATCAGCGGACGGTCGACGAATTCCAACGCTTTCAGGACAAAATCCGCCGCGACAGCGCGCGGATCGACGATTCCCAGCCGAAGCGCCTGTGCGCAGGTGCATTCTCTCAGCACCATCAGCGCCAGATTGGTACACAACCTTGCCGGGAACGCGCCGGAATAAAACCGCCTATAGCCGCTGTGATGGGGAAACACCAGCTTTTCGGAGCACAACAGCTGACTGCGCTGCACGCCCACCGCCTTGTCCGCCCGTTCCAAGCGCACCTGACCGCTGTAACTGGTGTAGACGACATGCCGCAGACTCACGCCTCTGGCTTTTTGCACCGTCACGTCCACCTTGTCACGCCGCAGTCGCCGGGCAAGTCCCTTCACGCCGGTTTCCTTTTCCGGGATCTTTACACTGAATGCCGTAATCATAACAAACCCTCCGCACAGTTTCATTCAAACTAATCCTATGCGGAGGGCTTATATTTTATTCTTGTCCTGCAAACTGGGAGTTGTAGAGGTTCGTGTAGAAGCCGCCTTGTTTCAGAAGCTCCTCGTGACTGCCTTGTTCGATGATGTTGCCGTCCTTCATTACCAGGATCACGTCGCTTTCCTTGATGGTCGACAGACGGTGTGCCACGACGAAGCTCGTTCTGCCCTTCATCATCTTGGCGAACGCCTTCTGTACCCTGATCTCGGTGAGCGTGTCGATCGAGGATGTCGCTTCGTCCAATATCAGCACCGAAGGATCGGTGAGCATGGCGCGCGCGATACAGAGCAGCTGCTTTTGACCTTGGCTGAGGTTGCCGCCGCCTTCGCTGACAAGGGTGTCGTAGCCCTGCGGCATACGGCGGATAAAGCTGTGCGCGTGAGCCGCCTTAGCCGCGGCGATCACTTCCTCATCGGTGGCGTTCTCGTTGCCGTAACGCAGGTTTTCCATGATCGTGCCGCAGAACAGCCAGCTTTCCTGCAGCACCATGCCGTAACAGCGCCGCAGTGCGTCGCGGCTGAGGTCGCGGATATCTATCCCGTCGAGCAAGATCCTGCCGTCGCTGACCTCGTAAAACCGCATGAGCAGATTGATCAGCGTCGTCTTGCCGCAGCCGGTCGGGCCCACGATCGCCACATGACAGCCGCTCGGCACGTCGAGCGAAAAGTGCCGTATCAGCGGCTTTTCGGGAACATAGGAGAAGCTGACGTCCTCGATCTTGACGTTGCCCCTGCAGTCTTTCACTTCGCTGATCTTGTCGTCGTCCGGACTTTCATCTTCCGCTTCCAGCGTCTGAAAAACACGCTCCGCAGCGGCAAGACCGGTTTGTAATTGCGTTAGCACGCCCGTGACCTCGTTGAAGGGCTTGGTGTACTGATTCGCATAGGTGAGGAAGGTGGACAGTCCGCCGATCGTCAGACCGCCGGACAGCACGGTGATCGCGCCGAACACGGCGACAGCGGCATAGACAAGCGCGTTGACAAAGCGCGTGCTCGGATTGGCGAGAGCCCCGGCAAACTGCGCCCGGAAGCCGACCGTGAGCAGTCGCTGGTTGTATTCCTCAAAGCCCTCGTAGGCGCGCTGTTCGTAGGAGAACGCCTTGACGATCCGCTGATTGCCGACGTGTTCTTCCACATAAGACGATATCTCACCTTGCAATACCTGCTGTTCGGTGAAGGTTCTGTGCGTCAGCCTGCCGATGAACGCCGCCAAAAAGAGCGACAGCGGCGTGAGGATAAAGACCGCCAGCGCGATCCGCCAGTCGATGGCGAGCATGAAAATCAGGGTTCCGACGATCGTGACCACGCCGGAGAACAGTTGCAGACATACCTGCGTGAGACCGTCGCCGATCGCGTCTACGTCGTTGATGACGCGGCTGAGCAGATCGCCGTGCGCGTGTGTATCGGTGTAGGAGAGAGGTACAGTGTTGAATTTGCGGAAGATATCGCGCCGCAGATCGCGGACGATACGGTAGCTGATCACGTTGACAAAGTAGTTCATCAGCCATTGGCACACCGCCACGCCGCCGATGGCAACGCCGATATACAGCAAGATCTGCGCGACCGCTTCAAAATAGACCTCGCCGCGCGCAATGATCTTGTCGATCGCGGCGCCGATCAACACCGGGATCAGGAGCGTGAGCGAAATGCTGACTACCGCCGTCAGCAGCGCCAGCAAAAGCAGCCCCTTGTGCGGCTTGAGCCGCTTCCATATTTTGCGTACAGAGGGATTTTTCATTTCTTCACCTCCGTATCGGAAAGCTGCGACAGGCAGATGTCGCGGTAGACCTCGCAGGTTTCAAAGAGCTCGTCGTGACTGCCCTTTCCGGCAAGCTGACCGTCGCTCATCACGAGGATCAAATCGGCGTTTTTAATCGTCGAGCACCGCTGGGTGACGATGATGACCGTCATATCCTGCGTGTTCTCGGCAAGCGCTCTTCTCAGCGCCGCATCCGTCGCAAAGTCAAGCGCGGAAAAGCTGTCGTCCAAAATCAGTATTTTCGGAGAACCGACCAGCGCTCTCGCGATACACAGGCGTTGGCGCTGACCGCCGCTGAAATTCCTGCCGCCCTGTTCCACGCGGCTGTCCAGTCCGTCGGGCAGCTTTTCGACGAATTCATACGCCTGCGCGATCTTCAGCGCGCGGATGATCTCGTCGTCCGTCGCGTCATGCTTTTGCCAGCGCATATTCTGCCGGATGCTGCCGCTGAACAGCACGCTCTGCTGCGGTACGATGCCCATCTGTTGTCTCAGTTGCTGAAAGCGGTATTCCTTCACATCTACGCCGTCTACGAGTACGGTTCCGCTTGTCGCGTCATAAAACCGCGGGATCAGGTTCACCAGCGTGGACTTGCCGCAGCCGGTACCGCCGATAATGCCGACGGTCATGCCCTTTTGAATGGCAAAATCAATGTCGGTCAGTTCGTCGTCGCCGTCGCCGTAGTTGAAGCAAACGCGCCGGAACGCGATTTGAGGGGCTTCGATATTTTCTTTTATAGAAATATCATTGGTTGTAGTTTCAACAACGCCCGGCTTGGTTTCGAGCACTTCATTGATGCGCTTGGCGCTGGCGCTGCCCTTTGTCATCAGGATCACCAGATTCGCGACGACGATCATCGCCAGCAGGATCTGCGTCATATAGCTGACGAGCGCCACGATATCGCCGGTGTGCATGGTTCCGGCGTTGACATTCACCGCGCCGAACCAGACGATCGCGATGATCGCGATATTCGTCACGGCGTAGGTCACCGGACTGAGCAGCGCCGAAAGGCGGCTGACGCGCAGGGCGATTTTTTCATATTCCGCCGTGGCGCCGTCAATGCGTTCCTTCTCACTTTTCTGCTTGGAAAACGCGCGTATCACGCGGTTGCCGGCGAGATTTTCACGCGAGAGCAAGCCGATTTTATCGAGTTTTTTCTGCATTGCCGCATAGATCGGCACGCTCCTTGTCATGACGAACCAGAGCGTCAGCCCGATGAGCACCGCCGCCGCAAAGAAGATGAGCGACAGCCGCAGGTTGATCGTCATCGCCATCACCAGCGAGCCGACGACGATAAAAGGCGCGCGCGTCAGCAAACGGATCATCATCGCGATGTTTTGCTGCACTTGGTTGGTGTCATTGGTGATGCGCGTGATCAGCGAGGGCGTTCCCAGCCTGTCCAGTTCCGCGTGGGAAAGGGTGTTGATGTGACGGAACAAGGCGCTGCGGATCGCGGTACCGGCGCCCTGCGAGGCTTTGGAGGCGAAGTACTGACAGAACAAAGCGCTCGTCAGCCCTACCGCCGCCAACAGTACCATCAAGCCGCCCATTTTCAGCACATACCCTGCGTCATGCAGTTCATTGATGCCCACGTCGATAATGTTCGCCATCACCAGCGGCACCAGCAGCTCCAGTATCGCCTCAAACAGCTTGCACAGCGGCCCGATGATGACCTCTTTTTTGTAATTGTCCAGAAATCTTCTCAACTTGAACATAGATGTTTTCCTTTGCGTGTTGATACCTCTATTATAC
>CAMKSB010000093.1 GCA_946415335.1 uncultured Clostridia bacterium | reverse complement strand
GTCTTGACAGACGTGAAAAACTACAGCTTCATGCCGACCGTCGCCTATCAGGCGTACAGCAACCTTGCGATGACCGAGATCCCCTTCCGTACCCTCTCCGTCGATGTCAAGGACAGCACCGAAACCGAGTTGAAAAAGGAAGCTGTCATTATCCGCGATACCGCTGAGCTCGCCGCCTCCGGCTATGACCTTGCCGGACAGTATGACGACGCTTTCTTTGAGGAAAACGCCCTTGTCGTCTGGTACGAGGTTTTCCCCTATTATAATAACAGCGTGAACGTGCCGCGGCTGTTTGTCAGCAAATCGGGCGACACGGTTTTCGTCGAGAACAGACAGAAGATCCCGTCGATGCAATATGGTGTTTTCTGTGACACCTGCGTTGTTCTCAGCGTGAGAAAGGTTGACATACCCGACGCGCAGCAGGCGATCCTGCTCAATGATTACGAAAGCTACTACCATCACTAACAAGAAGTTTTGAAAGAAACGTACCCCATAGACCGCCCTGCCGGATTCCTCTCCCGGCAGGGCTCTGACTGTAGAAAAAGAATCAAAACATGAATTAAATGAAACCTATAAGTGAGTCATTCTGAGGGCAACGCCCGAAGAATCTCAGAACCAAACGTATGATAGATAATGCAAACTCAGACGCTATATCATAAGTTCTGCCCGAGATTCTTCGCTCCGCTCAGAATGACACGATGAAAGGTTTTGTGTTAAATAATTATTTTTTCGACAAACTGTGCCCTGCCGGATTCCTCTCCCGGCAGGGCTTTTCGTTTATCAACATAATATTTTGAAACTCACTCTCCACCCTCCGGCATTCCTGCCGGAGAGAGTATTTGTCTTCTTCTTTTTCTTTTTCTTTGTCTTTGTCTTCTTCTTTTTGTATGCGAACGTATGCGATCGTATACGAACGTAGAAAAACCTCAAAATTGCATACTGATATGCAATTTCAAGCGCAGTTTCGAATAATCCGTTGACAAACGGGATTGTTCATGCTAAAATAGTTTCATATCAAACAGTACAAAATCGAACAGTTTGAAATGAAACAAAACGGAGGTGGTTTCATGTGTGAAGACGAGAGGATCGACTCGATCGGTCACGAGCTCAAGGCGCTCGATCACCTGATGCAGCGGCAGATGCTCAAATCCGCGGCGGATCACGGCGTGGACAAGGTCACGCTCATGCACGGCTGGATCATCTGCTATCTCAAAAAGAATGCCGGCCGCGACGTGTACCAGAAGGATATCGAAACGCAGTTTTCGATTTCGCGTTCCACGGTCACCAACATCGTCAAGTGCATGGAGAAAAAGGGCTACATCGAGCGGATATCCGTCGATTCCGACGCGCGTCTCAAAAAGCTGGTGCTCACCGACACCGGCAGGGAGACCGGCGAAACGATCCATGAGGTGATCGTCGGCAACGAAGAACGCCTGGGCAGCCTGCTGACAGAGCAGGAGAGAGAACAGCTGATCGCGCTTCTGCACAAGCTGCGCGACGGTCTTTCACAGCTCAGCCCGAAAGGAGAAAGCGTATGATAAAAACCCTAGCCCGGCATGTCCGGGGATATGTCCGTGAGTCCGTGCTCACGCCGCTGTTCATGATCCTGGAGGTCATCATGGAGACGATCATCCCGTGGCTGATGTCCGTCATGATCGACGAGGGCGTGAACAAGGGCAATATGCAGCAGATCATCATCACCGGCTTGTGGATGCTGCTCTGCGCGCTGATCGCACTGTTTGCCGGCGCGATGGGCGGCGTTTACGGCGCAAAGGCTTCGGCAGGCTTTGCCAAGAATCTGCGCCAGGCGATGTTTGAAAACATCCAGTCCTTTTCCTTTGCCAATATCGACAAATACTCCACCGCCGGTCTTGTCACGCGTATGACGACCGACGTGACGAATTTGCAGAACGCCTACCAGATGCTCCTGCGCATCTGCTTCCGGGCGCCTGTCAACCTGATCGCCGCCATGACCATGACGCTGGTGATCAACGCCAAGCTCGCCAGCGTTTATTTAGTCGCCGTGGCGTTTTTGGCGATCGTGCTGTTCATCATCATCCGCAAGACCTACCGCTATTTCTCACAGGTTTTCGACCGCTACGACGACCTCAACGCCAGCGTTCAGGAGAATGTTTCCTCCATCCGCGTCGTCAAGGCGTTCGTCCGTGAGGAACACGAGGTCGGCAAGTTCAACAGGGCTGCCAACAACCTCTACAAGCTGTTCGTCAAGGCGGAAAACCTCATGGTTTCCGTATCGCCTTTGATGATGCTCACTATCTACGGCTCCATCATCGCCATCAGCTGGTTCGGCGCGAATATGATCGTCGGCGGCGAACTGACGACCGGCGAATTGACCACCATGCTGACCTACTGTATGCAGATCCTCATGAGCCTGATGATGGTCGCCTTCATCTTTGTCATGCTCACCATGAGCCTTGCCAGCGCCAAGCGCGTCTCCGGCGTGCTCAACGAGACGAGCACCCTGCACAATCCCGAAAAGCCCGTCTATGAGGTCAGGGACGGCAGCATCGACTTTGACGACGTGACCTTCAGCTACAGCGAAAAGAGCGAGCGCCCGGTGCTCAGCGATATCAATCTGCATATCCGTTCCGGCGAGACCATCGGTATCATCGGCGGCACCGGCAGCTCCAAAACCAGCCTTGTCAACCTCATCGGCAGGCTCTACGACGTGACCGGCGGCAGCGTGAAGGTCGGCGGCAGAGACGTCCGCGAGTACGACCTCGAAACGCTGAGAGACCAGGTCTCCGTCGTGCTGCAGAAGAACGTGCTGTTCAGCGGCACGATCCTCGACAACCTCCGCTGGGGCAAGGAGGACGCCACCGAGGAGGAATGCGTCCGCGCCTGTCAGCTTGCCTGCGCGGATGAGTTCATCCGGCAGTTCCCCGACGGATACGACACCAAGATCGAACAGGGCGGCACCAACGTCTCCGGCGGTCAGAAGCAGCGCCTGTGCATCGCCAGAGCCCTGCTCAAGCAGCCGAAGATCTTGATCCTCGACGATTCCACCAGCGCGGTCGATACCGCTACGGACGCGAAGATCCGCCGTGCCTTCGCCGAGGAGATACCCGACACCACCAAGATCATTATCTCGCAGCGCGTGTCCAGCGTCCAGAACGCCGACCGCATCGTGGTGATGGACAACGGCGTGATCACCGCTGTCGGCACCCACGAGGAGCTGCGCAAGATTTCGCCGATTTACGAGGAGATCTACGTTGCCCAGACCGAGGACAGCGGCGATTTCGACAAGAAAGGGGGCGTGTGATATGGCAATGCCACAGGGAAACGCCAGAAAGAGAAGCATGCAGCCTCGCCCGAAGGTAGATAACCCCGGCAAGACCTTCAAACGCCTGATGTCGCTGCTGATGAAACGCTACAAGGTGCAGATGATCATCGTCTTTGCCTGTATCATCATCAGCGTCCTCGCCAGCGTGCAGGGCACCCTCTTTATCCAGAGCCTGATCGACGATTACATCGTTCCCATGCTCTCGCAGCCGCAGCCGGATTTCATGCCGCTGATGCTGGCGATCGCCAGAGTCGCCGCCTTTTATCTGCTCGGCGCTGCGGCGACCTACACCCAGTCGCGCATCATGGTATACGTGACGCAGGGCACCATGCGCGACGTCCGCTGCCAGATCTTTGAGCACATGGAGAGCCTGCCGATCAAGTATTTCGACACCCATCCGCACGGCGACATCATGAGCGTCTACACCAACGACGTCGACACCATGCGCCAGATGATCAGCCAGAGTATGCCGCAGATCTTCAACAGCGCGATCACCATTGTCAGTGTGCTCGCGAGTATGCTCGTCATCAGCATTCCGCTCACCCTTGTCACCCTCGCGATGGTATTCGCGGTGATGATGGTGACCAAGACCCTTGCCGGAAAGAGCGGCAAGTATTTCCTCGCCCAGCAGAACGATCTCGGCAAGGAGAATGGCTACATCGAGGAAATGATGAAGGGACAGAAGGTCGTCAAGGTATTCAACCACGAGAAAAAGAGCGTCGAGGAATTCACCGAACTCAACGAGACGCTGTTCCACAGTTCCTACAACGCCAACATGTTCGCCAATATCCTCATGCCGATCAACGCCCAGATGGGCAACCTCAGCTATGTGCTCTGCGCCATCGTCGGCGGCGCATTGGCGATCGCCGCCAGCGGTTTCTTCGGTCTGAGCCTCGGCAGTCTGGTGAGTTTCCTGTCCTTCAACAGAAGCTTCAGTATGCCCATCAATCAGGTCAGCCAGCAGTTCAACAGCATCGTTATGGCGCTTGCCGGCGCTGAGCGTATCTTCAAACTGCTCGACGAGCCCTCCGAGGAAGACAACGGTTACGTCATGCTCGTCAACGCCAAGCGCGAGAACGGCAAGCTGACCGAGACCGAGGAACGCACCGGCGAATGGGCGTGGAAGCATGTCCATCAGGCGACCGGCGAGGTCGAGTACAAGCCGCTGGAGGGCGCGCTTGTCATGGACGACGTGGACTTCGGCTACACCGACGACAAGATGGTGCTGCACAACGTCTCGCTCTACGCGAAGCCCGGACAGAAGATCGCCTTTGTCGGCTCTACCGGCGCAGGCAAGACGACCATCACCAACCTGATCAACCGCTTCTATGATATCCAAGACGGCAAGATCCGCTACGACGGCATCAATATCAATAAGATCCGCAAGTCCGACCTGCGGCGTTCGCTGGGAATCGTGCTGCAGGAGACCAACCTGTTCAGCGACACCATCATGGAAAACATCCGCTACGGCAGGCTCGACGCGACCGACGAGGAGGTCATCGCGGCTGCAAAGCTGGCGAACGCCGACAGCTTTATCCGTCAGCTTCCCGACGGCTACAACACCGTCATCAAGGGAGACGGCGGCAATCTCAGTCAGGGACAGCGCCAGATGCTCGCCATTGCCAGAGCCGCTGTCGCCGATCCGCCGGCGCTGATCCTCGACGAAGCGACCAGCTCCATCGACACCCGTACTGAGCGCATGGTGCAGGACAGCATGGATAAGCTGATGAAGGGCAGAACCACCTTCGTCATCGCCCACCGTCTGTCCACCGTCAAGAACGCCGACTGCATCATCGTGCTGGAGCACGGCAGGATCATCGAGCGCGGTACCCACGATGAGCTGCTCGCCCAGAAGGGCAAGTATTACCAGCTCTACACCGGCAACATCGCGTGATATGAGAACGATCAAACGGCTCTGTGTGTTGCTGCTGGCAGCGTTGTTATTGCTCGGCGGCGTGACCTCCTGCGACGTGGGCAGTGTGAACGAGACCGTCCGCGAGCTGAGCGGCACCGAACCGCTCAAAATGGGAGAGATAGCGGTGCATTTCCTCGACGTCGGACAGGGAGATTCGATCTTTGCGGAGCTTCCCGGCGGCAAGACCATGCTGATCGACGCCGCCGAGCCCGACCGCGGAGACGGCATTATCGGCTACCTTCTCGGCAGGGGCTGCAGCCGGATCGACTATCTTGTCGCCACCCACCCCCATGCCGACCACATCGGCTCGATGGCGTACATCGTCCGTCATTTTGAGATCGGCGAGGTCTGGATGCCCAATGCCGCCGCCAATACCGCCGTATTTGAAGACCTGCTTGCCGCGATCCGGGAAAAGCAGCTGCCCGTTCACGAGGGCAAGGCAGGGGCGCACATGTTTGAGACGGCGGATTGCCGCTTGGAGATACTGGCTCCTTCCGTGACGGATGAAGAAAATCTCAACAACTGTTCCATCGTCCTGCGGCTTGATTACGGTGAAGCGAGCTTTCTGTTCACCGGAGACGCGGAAGAGCAGGAGCTGGAAAGCATTTCGTCCGACGTGAGCGTTGATGTGCTCAAATCGGCGCATCACGGCAGTTCCAACGGCAATCCGCGTAACTTTTTGCAGCGCGTGTCGCCGTCCGTGGCGGTCATCTCCTGCGGCAAGGGCAACGATTACGGCCATCCCCACCGAAGCACACTCGCGTATCTCGAAGCGCTGAACGCCCATATCTACCGCACCGATCTTGACGGCACCGTCACCGTCCGGACTGACGGCAGGCAGATCTCGGTGACGACCAAGGGCAGATCTATCGCGGAGGTGAAACCATGAAAAAATTTACCGTAGACCGTATCGAGGGCGACCGCGCGGTGCTCGAATGCGAGGACGGCTCCTTTGTCAACATGGAGCTGAGCGCCCTTCCCAAGAATCTCCGCGAGGGCGACATCATTCATTTTGACGCGAACAGCTGCTATCTCAGCGAGGAAGAAACCGCGCGCCGAAGCCAAAAATTAAAAAACCAGCTCGAAAAGCTGTTCACCGATCAGACATAAACAAAAGGCTCCCAAACCGGGAGCCTCAGTTTGTCGAAAAACTATCGCTTGTCTTTCGATGATGGTAAAATTTTAATGCCGCATGGAAGCCTTCCCCCGAGGGGAAGGTGTCG
>CAMKSB010000092.1 GCA_946415335.1 uncultured Clostridia bacterium | reverse complement strand
TAGTTGTCAGTTGGACAGCGCGGTGGTGATGGAAAAGTCGGATCCAAGTTGATTCGTAGGATTTACCTAATATGTATTGTAGGGTTTGGTCAAGACCAAACCCTACATTTTCAGAATAAAATAACCGTAAACGGAAGTATTTGGCAAGCGCTTATATACTCTCCTCGTTGTAGTTGCCCAAAAAGCTGAACTCGGGCATTTCCTCTTTCAGTTGAGAGAGCAGCTCCGTCACGCTGTCGCTGTGGACGTTGCCGGAGAAGTCAAGGTAGAACAGATACTCAAAATCCTTGCCGGGAATCGGACGGGACTCGATTTTTGTGAGGTTGAGTCCGAGTGAATTGAAGCGGCACAGCAGGGTATAGAGCGAGCCCTGCACATGGGGAAGCGAGAAGCACAGGCTGACCTTGTTCGCGCCATCGGGAATAATCAGCTCCTTTGATATCACGATGAAGCGCGTCGTGTTGCCGCCGTCGGACTGCAGATGGCTGTCGAGTACTTTTAAGCCATATTGCTCGGCAGCACCTTTGGAGCAGATTGCCGCGACATTCAGGCGCTTTTCACGCGCCACATCGCGCGCGGCAACGGCGGTATTGGCGCAGGAGCGCTGTTCGTAGCCGTTCTTGTCAATATAGTCGGCACATTGACTGAGCGCCTGAGGATGCGACCAGACGATCTCGATATCCGAAAGCTCCGACTGCTTCAATCCGCAGAGATAGTGGTCGATCGGCAGATCAAGCGCCGCGACAATGAAGAAGCGGTGTTGTAAGATCAAATCGTAAACCGCTGAGACAGAGCCCGCCGTGCTGTTTTCGACAGGGAGCACACCGTAGGTCACTTCGCCGCTGCTGACGGCGTCAAAAACGTCCGAAAAGGTCGGATAATGGCTCAGCGTTGCCTTCGGAAAGAGCCGCAGCGCCGCTTCGTGGCTGTTGGCGCCATCGATTCCCTGATAGGCAACGCGGACGTTCTCGCGTTCAAGCGCAGAGGAAGCGTTCCGGATCATTTCGCGCATTTCCTTGCCGCTTCCGAGCAGCTTGTGCTGCAGGGAACGCGACAGTTCCATGATATTTGTGTAGAGCAGACGGGCGTATGCGCCGTATTCGCCGCCTTCGTCTTCAATGCGGTCAAGGATCTCACGTTCACGCGCGGCGTTCAACACCGGAATGTGGTTCGCCTGCTTGTAGGCGGCGACATCCTTGGCGCAGTCCATACGACGGCGGAAAAGGTCGATCATCTCACGGTCTATTTTATCGATCTCCACGCGGATCTCGGAAAGGTCTTTCATTTCTTGTCACTCCTATCTCATGTGCGCAACACATGAATAGCGGCAATGCCGCATTATAACAGATCGAGCAGGGCGATCGCGGTGACGGCTTCGATCACCGGCACGGCACGCGGCACGATGCAAGGGTCGTGTCTGCCCTTGATAGCGAGGGTGGCGTTTTCCTGCTTTTGCAAATCGACGGTCTGCTGTTCCTGCGCGATCGACGGGGTGGGCTTGACAGCCGCGCGGAAAATCAGCGGCATACCGTTGGTGATACCGCCCAGAATACCGCCGCAGTGATTGGTGGTCGTGACGACCTTGCCCTCTTGATAGCGGAAGGTGTCGTTTGCCTGAGAGCCGCGCATGGCGCTGAGATCAAAGCCGGAACCGAATTCGATCCCTTTGATCGCCGGAACGCCGAATACTGCCTTGGCGATCACGCCTTCCACGCCGTCAAACATCGGCTCGCCGACGCCGACCGGAAGTCCGGTGACAGCGCATTCGATCGCGCCGCCGATGCTGTCGAGGTCAAGCCGCGCGGCTTCCACCTCGTCGCGCATGGGCGCTTCCTTGCCGGTGTCGATCAGGGCGAAGGAGGAACGGGAGAGTCTGTCAACCAACTCCGCCGGAATGTCAACCGGATCGAAGCGCTCGTCCTTGACGCTGCCGATCTGCGCGATATGAGCGGCGATTTGTATACCTTTTTTTGCGAGAAGTTGACGGCAGACAGCGCCGGCAAACACCAAGGGAGCCGTGATCCTGCCCGAAAAATGACCGCCGCCGCGGATATCGTTCGCGGCGTGATATTTGACGTAAGCGGTGTAGTCGCTGTGTCCCGGGCGCGGACAGGCAAGCAGGTTGCCGTAGTCGCCGGAGCGCGTGTTGGTGTTCTCGATCACCGCGCAGAGCGGTGCGCCGGTCAGGGTGTCGCCCAACATACCGGAAAGCACGCGCGGCGTGTCGCTTTCCTTGCGCGGAGTGGCAGTTTTGTCCTTGCCTGGCGCACGACGCGCCATCTGCATAAGTATCTCATCCATGCTGACAGTCTCGCCGGCAGGCAGTCCGTCGATCACAACGCCGATACCGCCGCCGTGGCTCTCGCCGAACACGGAAATTTTAATCTTGTTGCCGTAGGTTGAGGACATGGGGATGCCTCCTTTTTAACTTTTAACTTTCCATTTGACAGCTTCCGCCGACCTTTTGGTAATCGGCATAAAAGTCCGGGTAGCTTTTGTTCACGCTTTCTGCGTCGGTGCAAACGACAGGGTTCGCTGTGTTGGCAGCGCAGACGGCGGCGGACATCAAAATGCGGTGGTCGTTACAGCCGTCGCAGCTGCCGCCGGTCAGTTTTTCAACGCCGGTGATCTCCAGTCCGTCGGGGAGCTCTCTGACCTTGCCGCCCAGACTGTTGAGCAATGCAGCCGTGGATTGCAGGCGATCACTCTCCTTGTCGCGGAGGCGTTCGGCATGCTCGATTTTTGTCACGCCTTCGGCAAAAGAAGCACAGACAGCCAGCACCGGAACCAGATCGGGGATCTGTGAAGCGTCGATCGTGATCGCCTTGAGCGGACGCTGACACACGCGGATCTTGTCGCCGTCCTGGTTGACATCCGCGCCGAATTCGCGCAGGAGCGCCGCGATCTGGCGGTCTCCCTGAGCGGAATCAGTATGCACGCCGATGACCTCCACGTCGCCGCCGATCGCGCCCATCACCAGATAAAACGCCGCCTGCGACCAGTCGCCGTCGGAATGGTAGTCGGTGGGAACGTAATGCTGACCACCGCGGATGTACCAGCCGTTGTCGAGCAGACTGATCTCAATGCCGAATTTCGCCATCGTGCGGATCGTCATGCGGATATACCCGGCGCTCTGGATCGGCGAGGTCAGCAGGATCCGGCTGTCGCCTTTGAGCAGTGGCAGCGCGAGCAGCAGCCCGGTGATGAACTGGGAGCTGACGTTTCCGGGCAAATAAAAATCGCCGCTCCTGAGCTGTCCGCTGACGGTCAGCGGCAGCCCTCCGGCGGTCTCGCAGGTCACGCCGGCAGGGGGCAGCGCCTCGGTGTATACGCCGATCGGGCGCTGAGGAAGTCTGCCGCTGCCGGTGAAAACGGCGGTCACGCCGCCGAGAGCGGCAACGGGGATCATAAAGCGCAGGGTGCTGCCGCTTTCGCCGCAGTCCAGCGCCGCTGTTTTGTTTTGGAACATGCCGGAGCCATCCACAGTGAGGACGTTGTGCTCCAGTTTGGTTGTCGCGCCGAGTGCCTCGACGCAGGCAATGGTCGCGCGGATATCATTGCTCAGCGTCACCGGTGCGATCGTGCAAACGCCGCGAGACAGCGCCGCGCAGATGATCGCGCGGTGAACGTCGCTCTTGGAAGGCGGCGCGTCGACCGTGCCATGGGGGACAAAGGGGGAGAAGGCCACGTTGGACATGTTTGTTACCTCCAATTTTGTGTCGCACAGCGACATTATCATCCCAGCCACACGATATCCGTATCGGTGGCGAGGTTGTCGATGCCATAGAGAACAACGACCTGTTCGGGGCGTTCCTGCTTGACGATCTCGGACACGCTCTGCTTGTAATAGCGCATATCCACCAGAATCACTTTGCTGTAGTTCTCGGCGAGGAAGGGCGCCAGACTGTGCGAGAAGCTGTCCTTGACAAGTACGACCGTGCCCTTGGGCGCGTTCTGATTTTCAATCGTCGTCAGGGCGTGGTTGCCGTCGAGGAATACCGGATACTTGTCGTCCTCTTTGAGGTGGTCGTAGAAATAGAGCGTGTCGTATTCCTTGACGTCCGTACCCTCGGCGATCGTCACCTTGATGCTGTAGCGGTTGTCGGGATTGCTCCAGATCTCCACATCATCGGGAGCGGTCAGCCAGAAGCCGGCTGTCGAGTAGGTCGTGCCGTAGAAGTCGGGATAGCGCTGTGTGAGCAGCTTGTCCCGGGATACCGGCTTTTTGCCGAGTGATTCGCAGAGCTTTTCGTAGCCCAAAAACGCGCCGGCGGTCGTCCAGTGATGGTCGGTGCGGTAGTATAACTGCGTACCGTCCTTGTATGCCTGACGGAAGCTCTCGCGCAGGTCGACGAAGTTGATCTTTTTCTCCTGCAGGAACAGCTTCGCGTTATTAAAATACATGTCGTCGTGATAGGAATTGTGAACGAGCGGCAGCTTGTCGGTGGTGACATAGCCGGTGGACGGCGCGAGCATGACGGTCATAGGCGTGCTGCCGATGGTCTCCTTGAAATCGGCGATCGCAGAGAGATTTTTCTGCAAATTATTGTCGGTGGAGACCGGCTTGTTGATCAGATAGCCGTCCTTGGCGTGATACACGCCGTTTGCGCCGTTATTGCCGAGCGCCAGGGTGTAGTAGCTGTTGAAGCCTACCCACATGTTGCGCTGCGGAAAATGGTCGGCAAAATAGGTTTCGAATTCTTCACCGAATTTGCCGCTGGAGATGTTCTCGAAGGAAGTCTCCGGGAATTTTTGCAGATAGCGTTTTTCCGAGGAACTGTAGTCGAGCTTCGGCGCGAAGATGAACCATATCCCCAGCCCGAAGATGAACACCACGAACACCAGCGCCGGCAAAAAGCGCAGCTTGCCGCTTTCGAGGTTCGGCTTCGGCTCGCTGTCCTCATAGATCTTGGCGGACAGCGCCATCGGGTCTTTATCCTTTGCGTCGGACTTGACAAAGACCTTGGTTTTATTCTTTTCTTGTTCTTTTTGTTGAGAATCTTTGTAATGTTTCATAATATCCATCTGTAGGGTTCGGTCTCGACCGAACCGATCTCTTTTATTTAGAATCTGAAATACAGGAACGGATTGTAACTCTGCTGAACGAGTCCGGCGGTGCTGACAAAGAGCACGGTCACGCAGAACACTGTTTCGAGGATCCAGAGGTACTTCCAGCCGCTGAACTTCGCGTAAAGGCTTGCGCCGAGCGGCGTGCTGGCGACACCGGCGATGACGAGCACCGGCAGATAATTGAGCGTGAGGTTGAGGGCGTTTTCGCTGAACGCGCCGTTGGTGACGTTGAACAGATCGCCGAGGAAGGCGAAGAGCTGGTTGACGTCGGTGAAATAGAACAGTCCCCAACCGATCATGACGATGAAGAGGGTGTAGATGTGACGGCAGACGACCGGCAGCTTGTCGAGGAATTTCTGGAGGACGAATTTTTCGAGGATCAGCAGCAAGCCGTAGTAGAGTCCCCAGAAAATGAAGTTATACGAAGCGCCGTGCCAGAGTCCCGTCAATCCCCAGACGATCAGAAGGTTGATGATCTGACGGCGAACGCCCTTACGGTTGCCGCCGAGCGGAATGTAAACATATTCCTTGAACCAAGTCGACAGCGAGATATGCCATCTGCGCCAGAAGTCGGTGATGGAGGTGGAGATGTAGGGGTAGTTGAAGTTCTTGAGGAACTCAAAGCCGAACATATTGCCCAGACCGCAAGCCATATCGGAGTAGCCGGAGAAGTCGAAGTAGATCTGGAAGGTGTACGCCAGAATACCCACCCATGTGCCGAGCACGCCGTTTTCGTCGGGATTGCCGAACATCGCGGAGGTCAGCGCGCCCATTTGGTTGGCGATCAGGACTTTCTTTCCCAAGCCCACGCAGAACAGCTTGACGCCCTTGGTAAAGCGGTCGAGCGTCTCGCGGCGGTTATCGAGCTGATAGGCGACGTCGCGATAGCGGACTATCGGACCGGCGATCAGCTGCGGGAACAGCGCGACATAGGTACCGAAGTTGATGAAGCTCTTGGAGACCGGCGCGTCGTTGCGGTAGACGTCGATGACGTAGCTCATGGTCTGGAAGGTGTAGAAGCTGATGCCGATCGGCAGGCTGATCTCGACCGTAGGAATGTTGAGGAACGGCAGAAGGTTGACCGTGTCGACGATCAGTCCGGTGTACTTGAACACCGCGAGAATGCCGATATCCAGCGCACAGGTCAGGATCAGAAAGAGCTTTTTCTTCTTCTGGTCATGCCGGAACTTGTCCACCAAAAAGCCGCCGAGGTAGTTGAAGGCGATATTGAACACCATCAGCAGCACCAGCATCGGCTCTCCCCAGCCGTAGAAAAGCAGGTTGATGAAAAACAGGAAAATATTTCTGCCCTTGCGCGGAATGATGTAGTACACCAGCAGCGTCAGGGTGAGATAAGCGAAAAGAAATACCAGGCTGGAAAAAACCAAGTTTTTCTCCCCCTTCACAATGAGATAAACATACAGATTTATTGTACCGTAAAATGGGGAGTTAGTCAAG
>CAMKSB010000091.1 GCA_946415335.1 uncultured Clostridia bacterium | reverse complement strand
TTATCCTCGGACATAAGCTCTCCTGTTATGCTAATCATATTGCTCACCGCCTTTTTTTGAGATTAACAGCCGTTCCGCAGTTTTCTGTTGTTCACAGTATACCCTATATTTTTGAAACAGTCAATAGAGCATATGGTCATCATTATTGCATTTCTCCGATTCCTATGCCATTGTCAAAGGCATCCTCACAGAGCTCCTTGCCATTATATCTGATCTGAGTATGTCAATTGTCTTTTGTTTTCATGACATGTTTGCCTGTAGGAGAAACAATTCCTCTTTCTCTCAACTCCTTAGCAATACCGGACAAGCTATAACCTGAAAGGTATAATTCATAAATGAGCTGAACATTCTCAGCCTGCTCCGGGCAAATTATCAATTCACCGCTCTCATCCTTTTTATAGCCGTAACAAATGCGTTTTGCTAATCCGGAACTGCCGGATCGATAGCCGGCTTCCAGTCCCCATTTGATATGATTGCTTTTATTCACACTTTCCTGCTGTGCTACCGCTTCAAATAATGTGTATTGTGGATTTCGCTTGAAATAATCAATGTAATATTCCTGCTGAGCTTCTACGCCGTGCATTTGAATTCTCTTGTTGGAACTGACTCTGCAATAAACCGCTGCGCGTATTGTTTTCATGTTCATAACCTCAATAAAAAAGCTACAGCAATCAATCTGATCACTGTAACCATTTTTGACATTTGATTCATAAAAGAAACAGACCCATGCGGCATGCATAGGTCTGTATACTTATCATGGTGGAGATGGGGGGAATCGAACCCCCGTCCGAAAAGCCTTTGCCCTGAATTTCTCCGAGCGCAGTCGGTGTTTTGGGATTCCCCTGCCGCAGCGCCCACTGACAGGCTATGCGGGTCGGTAGTTCCTGATGTGTGACAGGGGTCGGAACGCTCCCCTATTCACATTTACCTCTGATCGACGCCCCTTACGCTGCCGAGGTACTCAGCGCAGAGACGAGCTGCATTAAGCAGCTAAAGCAACTGTATTTTTGTCAGTTATTTTAAGTTTGCGGATTTTATGGCGGTTCCGCACCGCCGCTCGCTTATCAGGGTTCAAACTCCCCGTCGAAGCCTTTACATCCCCATATATCAGCGGAAGAGTGTCCGCTGTCAGTTATCTGTTTTGTTCTTTGATGGCGCGCTCCATATCGCGTTTGGCGGCGCGTTTTGCCATGTCCTCGCGCTTATCGTAGAGCTTTTTACCGCGGCACAGTCCGATCTGCATCTTCACCCTGCTGCCCTTGAAATACAGGCTGAGAGGTATCAGTGAATAGCCGGTCTGCTTGACGGTACCGTAGAGACGGTTGATCTCTTTTTTGTGCATGAGCAGCTTGCGGACGCGCATGGGATCGCGGTTGAAGATATTGCCGTGCTCATAAGGCGAAATGTGCATGCCGTTGACGAAGATCTCGCCCTCGACAATCGAGCACCAGCTGTCCTTCAGATTGACCCTGCCGCCGCGAATAGACTTGACCTCGGTGCCGCAAAGCTCGATGCCTGCCTCAAAGCTCTCCTCGACAAAATAGTCGTGGCGGGCTTTTTTGTTTTGCGCGATGGTTTTCAGTTCACTCATTATATCTCATTCCTGCCTTCCAGCGCCTTGGCAAGCGTGTATTCGTCGGCATATTCCAGATCGCCGCCTACGGGAATGCCGTAGGCAAGCCTTGTTACGCGGATCCCCATCGGCTTGAGCAAGCCGGAGAGATACAATGCCGTCGCGTCGCCTTCCACGGTGGGATTGGTCGCCATGATCACCTCGGTCACGCCGCCTTCGCCGATACGCGCAAGCAGCTCCTTGACCGTCAGTTCCTCGGGGCTGATGCCGTTGAGCGGAGAGATGGAACCGTGAAGCACATGGTACACGCCCTTGTACTCGTGGGTATTCTCGACCGCCGTCGCGTCACGCGGCGTTTCGACCACGCAGATCACGCTGTGGTCGCGCGACGGAGACGCGCAGACTGGGCAGAGCTCTTTGTCGGTGAGGTTGCAGCACTTGGCGCAATAATGGATCTTGGCATGCGCGTCAGTGACTGCTTGCGCCAGCGCCTTTGCCTCGTGCTCGGGCAGGTTCAATACATAGTATGCCAGACGCTGGGCAGATTTATGACCGATGCCGGGCATTTTTTCAAATTGCTCCACCAGATTTTCCAGCGGAGCCACGCTGTACTGCGCCATATCAGAACATGCCCGGAATATTCAGTCCGCCGGAGATGGACTCCATGCGATCCTCTTTTTCCTTGGCAGCCGCGCGAAGCGCTTCGTTGGCAGCCGCCATCACTAAATCGGCGAGCATTTCCACGTCGTCAGGATCGACGACCTCGGGCTGGATCTCCACCTTGGTGAGTTCCATCTTGCCGGTGACCGTCACCTTGACGGCGCCGCCGCCAGCCGCTGCCTCATATTCTTTGGTTTCCAACTCAGCGGATACCGCTTCCATGTCGTCCTGGAGCTTCTGCGCCTGACGCGCGAGCTGCTGGATATTGTTGGAACCGCCGTTGCCGTAGCCCTTGGGTAATCTTGCTTTCATATCGTTACATCCTTTCGTGTTATTCTTCTGTGTATTCGATGCCACTCTCGCGCAGCCGTTGTTTCAGACTTTGGAGAGGGTCGGTCTCTTCGATTTTCTTTTCCTCAAGACGATAAGGTCCGAGGCGGTATTGCTTGCCCGTCTGTTCGATCAGAGCATTGCGGATCTGCTTGCGCCGTTCGGCGTTGTTGAGCAGATCAAAGGCAAGGTCGCTGTCCGCCTTGATCAGCAGAAACAGCCCGTTTTCGTACGCTTCCGAGCCTGCAAGCGCCGCGGCGATTGCAGGTGATACACGGCGGAAGCTCTCGACGATCTCGCTCCACTGCGGAAACGGTACCGCATTTCGGCTGAGCTCCACCACGTCGACCTGATTCTGTCTGGGTATGACAGGCTTTGGCTGTGGCTTGGGAGCAGGCTTTTCCTCCTGCTTCTTTTCCGGCTCCGGAGCGGAAGCAGGCGCAACCAGTTCCGGTTCCGGTTCTTCCTTGCTTTCTTCCGGTTCCGCCGGGGTTGTCACAGGCGCTACCGGTTGAGCGGTTACGGCTATCCCGCGTTTGACCGCGCGTTCAAGCGCTGTGATCCTTGCAGCGATCGCTTCGTTGGTCACATCCAACTCCGGCGCAGTCAGCTTGACAAGCGCCATTTCCAGCTCTGTCCGGTCGCCGGTACCCTTGCCCATGCGCTGATAGGCGCGAGACAGGACGTCCATAAAATAGACGATATCCGCGAGCGACAGGTAATCCGCCTGCGTTTGCGACTGCTCAAATTCGCTGTCGGTAAAGACGATGATCTCGCGCGGATCGGCGACGGATTTGATCAGCATGAGCGCACGGAAATGCGCGATCAGCTCGTCGCAGAGCCGCGGCATGTCCTTTGCCTCGCCGTAGAGCCGGTCAATGATCTCCAGCGCCTTGGCGGTGTTCTTGTTGATCACGCAGGCGGCAAGGTCGTAAAGATAGCCCTTGTCGGCAAGTCCTGCCGCTTTGCGCACCGTCTCGTCATCCACCTGATGGCTGATGGCGATACATCGGTCAAGCAGTGACAACGCGTCTCTGAGCGCGCCGTCGGACACCGAAGCGATCAGCATGGCGGCGCTTTCGTCCAACGCGATGTCCTCCTGATGGGCGACATAGAGCAGACGGTCGGCGATGTCGCGCGGCGGTATCCGGTGAAAATCGAACCGCTGGCAGCGCGACTGGATGGTGAGCATGATCTTGTGGACCTCGGTGGTCGCTAGGATAAAGATGACGTGCTTGGGCGGTTCCTCCAGGATCTTGAGCAGCGCGTTGAAGGACTCCGCGGTGAGCATGTGCACCTCGTCGATGATGTAGACCTTGTAGCGGCACTTGTAGGGCGTTCCCTGTACCTCGTCGATGATATCGCGGATATTCTCGATCTTGCGGTTGGAGGCGGCGTCCATCTCGAATACGTCGAGAGAGGTACCGTTGTCGATCTCGCGGCAGATCTCGCATTCGCCGCAGGGACTGCCGTCATGCGGATGCAGGCAGTTGACCGCCTTGGCGAGTATCTTGGCGCAGGTGGTCTTGCCGGTACCGCGCGAGCCTGTAAAAAGATAGGCGTGGCTGACGCGGTCGTTTTTCAGCTCATTGCGCAGCGTGGTCGTGATATGCTCCTGACCGGCGACGTCGTCAAAGGTTTTCGGTCGCCATTTGCGGTATAACGCCTGATACATGCTCTCACCTCCGGCAAAACAAAAACGCAAGCCGCCTGCCGTGATAGACGGCAATCGTGCGAATAAGTGAACGACAGACTGACTGTATCGCATCGGAAACACTGCTTAATGCTGCTCGGTTCCCCGCCTGACATGGTTCACAGGCCCCAATCGCACAGGGCCTGCCGCTCGCTTATTCGCGCGCAGTGACTGCTTGCATCATGTAGTATTATAACATAGGTTCATAAGAAAATCAAGGGGTAATTCTACAGCCGCGACACGGGCGTATCGCGGCTGATTTTGGGTTTACTTTGCGGCTTTGATCTGATTGCCGGAGAGCTTGTCGGAAAGTCCGGTTTTTTTGAAAATAAAGAGCATGAGCAGGGCACAAAGCGAGCCGAGGATGATACCGGCGAGTATGTCGGTAGGATAGTGTACGTAATTATACATGCGTGAGAACGCGATCAGACATGCCAGCACATAGGCGGCAATACCCCATCCGCGCTTCTGACGGGCGGCAATGACCAGCGCCGCCGCAAAAGCGGTGGTGGTGTGACCGGACGGGAAGCTGTAACCGAGCGGCGCGTGAATAAAGGGCTTGACCGAGGTGTTGACGAGGAACGGTCTCGGCCGACAGATGACGTTTTTCAAGCATACCTCACCGACCAGCAAACCGAGCGCCATAGCGGCGAGCATGATCACGCCGGTCGCCCTGGTCTTGCGGAAGAAAAGCATGATGATCGCGGCGATGATCCAGACCGCGCCTGCTTCTCCCATATAGCTGAATATCATCATAATGATGTTCATTACCGGGTTGACCATCGTATTCTGGATGAAGTCCAGAATCGAGAAATCTATTGATACTATCCAATCCATATTGTTCTCCTTTATGTTTCGTAGTCTTTGACCTTATGATATAACTGTTCGTCCACGACTGCTTCCGCTCTCACGCCATCGGCGACATATTCCTCGGAAAGCAGCGTTCCCTTCTCGCGTATCTCGCTGATGATACCGGCATTGGCAAAGGGTACCAGCAGGCTCACGCGCTTCATGCGCACCGGCAGATTGGCTTCGATCGCTTCGAGCAGCTTGTCAACGCCTTCGCCGGTTCGCGCGCTGATGCGGATGAAGGATTCGAAATCCTGCTCGATCATCGGTTCTTCGAGCAAATCGCACTTGTTGAGCACCGTGAGGATCGGTCTGTCGCCGCAGCCGAGGGATTCGAGCAGCTCATTCGTCACCGCGAGGTGGACTCTGGCTTCATCGCTCGACGCGTCGCAGAGGTTGATGATGATATCCGACTGCGCCGCTTCCTCCAAGGTAGAGCGGAATGCTTCCACCAGATGATGCGGAAGCCGGCGCACCAGTCCGACGGTGTCGATCAGCATGACGGACACGCCGCTCGGCAGCTTCAGCGCGCGAGAAGTCGGGTCAAGGGTGGCAAACAGCTTGTCCTGCGCCAGCACGCCTGCGTCGGTCAGGTAATTCATCAGCGTGGACTTGCCGGCGTTGGTATAGCCAACGATCGCCACGGTGATCACGCCGTCCTTCTCTCTCCTCTTGCGCAGCATGCCGCGGTGCTTTTCCAGTTCGGCAAGCTCGTCCTTAAGCGTTTCCATGCGGCGGCGGATATGGCGGCGGTCGGTCTCGATCTTCGTTTCACCGGGACCTCTGGTGCCGATACCGCCTCCCAGACGGGACATCTCGATACCCTTGCCGGTCAGCCGCGGCAGCATGTATTTCAGCTGCGCCAGTTCGACCTGTAATTTACCTTCCTTGGAACGCGCCCGCAACGCAAAAATATCCAAGATCAGGGTCGTGCGGTCGATCACGCGAACGTCGGTGAAGTTTTCGATGTTTTTGATCTGCGTCGGCGACAATTCGCTGTCGACGACGATCAGATCGATCTCCTGCGCCTGACAGATCTCCTTGATCTCTTGGAGTTTGCCGGAACCGACATAGGTGGCGCTTTCCGGCTTTTGCAGCTTCTGCGTGACCGTAAAGGCAGGCTCGGCGCCGGCGCTTTTGACAAGTTCCTCGAGTTCGTCGAGCGACGCCTGCGCGTCGTAGCCGCCCGTGTCGACGCTCACCAGCAGCGCACGCGGGATTTTTTCTTCATTGCTTATCATAGGCGTTTCCTTATGCAAAAATATAAAATTATTATTTACAGTTTCTCATAAAAGTAGTATAATATAAATTTGGAAGAATGTAAATACATTTTTACGAATATAGTTTCAAGGCAATACCGCATAATTTAGGTGTGCGGATTGCGAAGTAAGATTTTTCGTCAGGTTGCGCAAAAAATCGAGGTAAGG
>CAMKSB010000090.1 GCA_946415335.1 uncultured Clostridia bacterium | reverse complement strand
GCGATCTCCGGCTACATGCTGGGCGTGAATCCCTTCAACCAGCCCGGCGTAGAGAGCTACAAGAAGAATATGTTCGCTCTTCTCGGCAAGCCCGGCTACGAGGATCAGAAGGCTGCTCTGGAGGCAAGACTGAAATAATCCAAGCGACTGAAATCTAATCGGAAAAAACGTGAAATATACAGGAGGTTTTTTACAATGGTTACTTTATTGATCGGTAAAAAAGGCACAGGAAAGACAAAGAAGCTCATTGACCGTGCAAATGCGGCGGTAGCGGCTTCCAGCGGCAACGTAGTCGTCATCGAAAAGGGCGCCAAGCTCACCTATGACGTCACCCACAAGGCGAGACTGATCGACACCGAGCAGTATAACATCACCGGTTACGACATGCTCTACGGTTTCATCAGCGGCATCTGCGCCGGCAACTACGACGTGACCGACATCCTTGTTGACTCCACCTTCAAGATCGCTCCCGAGGCGATCGCGGGTCTCGAGTCCTTCACCAAGAAGCTGCAGGAGCTCTCCGAGTCCACTTCCACCAACATCGTCATGCTGATCTCCGCTGACGAGGCGGATGTTCCTGACAGCATCAACGCTGTTTGCGAGAAGGTCTGATTCCGGCAACCCCCCAAAGGCTCCCTACACGGGAGCCTTTATATTTCCGGTATGGAAAAAACCGTTTTTTCAAGCCAAAAAACGGCGGTATTTTCAAAAAAAACCGCATTTTTCGGTTGACAAAGCGGTTTTCCTTTTGTATAATAGATAAAGCGTTTTAATATGCGTTGTTACGGTTACGAGGTGTCGCAATGCTTTTTGAACTGAAATCCGTCTTTCTGAACGACGGCGAAACAAAAGAAGTTTCCTATCAGCTTGACATGAAAGACACCGAGATCGACGGGATCTTTCCATTCACTTCTCCCGTATCGGTGACAGCCGTGGCTCAGAACCGCGCCAGTCTGGTAACGCTCTCTCTGCGCTGCGAGTACGGCTACTGTCGTCCCTGCGACCGCTGTATGGAGGACGTCCGCGGCACGGAGGTCAGGCAGTTCACGCACCCTCTGGTGCAGGAGCTGGTTGACGAGACGAACGACGACTATATTGAAACACCTGATTTTACGCTCGAGCTCGACGAGGTTGTGAGAACCGACCTGATCCTCTCCTATCCGCAGAAGTTCTTCTGCTCACGCGGCGAGGACTGCAGGGGACTGTGTCCCAAATGCGGCAAAAACCTCAACGAGGGCGACTGCGGCTGCGACAAAACCGTTGTCGATCCCCGGCTTGAGATACTCAAACAGCTTATGGAAGATTAAACACATATAAGGAGGTCTTTGTCATGGCAGTACCCGCGAGAAAAACATCACACGCAAGAAAGAGCTCAAGACGTTCATCTGTATGGAAGCTCAATGCACCCGCACTCATCGTTTGCCCCAACTGCGGCGAACTGAAGGCTGCTCACAGAGTTTGCAAGAACTGCGGTATGTATAACGGCAGACAGGTAATTGTGAAGAAAGACGCATAAGTATTTTTCTGACTGCGACGGGCGACAGGAGCGATTCTTCTGTTGCCCTTTTGTCTTTATAATCGGAAGGGAGCTGATAGGATGAATAAACCGATCATCGCCATCGTCGGACGGCCGAACGTTGGCAAATCCACCCTTTTTAACAAGCTCATCGGACAGCGCGTCTCCATTGTGGACGACACGCCCGGTGTGACAAGAGACCGCATCTACGGCGAGGTCGAATGGTGCGGCAAGACCGCCTTTGTGGTTGACACCGGCGGCATCGAGCCGAAATCGGACGACGTGATCCTCGTGCAGATGCGCCGTCAGGCACAGCTTGCCATCGACACCGCCAGCGTGATCATCTTAGTGACCGACTGCAAGAGCGGCATGGTCGCGACGGATATGGACGTGGCGCAAATGCTCCAGAAATCCGGCAAGCCGATCGTCCTCTGCGTCAATAAGTGCGACACCGTCGGCGAGCCGTCCATGGAGTTCTACGAATTCTACAACCTCGGACTTGGCGAGCCGGTTCAGGTTTCCGCCGTTCACGGTCACGGCACCGGCGATCTGCTCGACGAGGTATTTTCCTATCTCGACGCGCCCGCGCCGGAGGAAGAGGACGATCTGGTGATCAACGTCGCCGTCATCGGCAAGCCGAACGCCGGCAAGTCCTCCCTGATCAATAAGATCACCGATTCCGAGCGCTGTATCGTCTCCGATATCGCCGGCACCACGCGCGATACCATTGATACGCTGATCGAGAATCAGTACGGCAAGTTCAACTTCACCGATACCGCCGGTCTGCGCCGACAGAGCAAGATCTACGACGATATCGAGAAATACAGCATTCTCCGCGCAAAAATGGCGATCGAGCGCAGCGACGTTTGCGTGATCATGATCGACGCGACGGAGGGTATCACCGAGCAGGACACCAAGGTCGCCGGTCTCGCGCATGACGCCGGCAGGGCGTGTATCCTCGCGGTCAACAAGTGGGACGCGATCGAGAAGAACGACAAGACCATGAACGAGTTCCGCAAGAAGCTCGACGCGGACTTCGCCTTCATGTCCTACGCGCCGCAGGTGTTTATCTCGGCAAAGACCGGACTGCGGCTTGACCGTCTGTTTGAGGCGATCGTTGCGGCGAACGAGAACGCCAGCCTGCGCATCCGTACCGGTATGCTCAACGAGCTGCTGGCACAGGCGACTACCCGCGTGCAGCCGCCGTCCGACAAGGGCAGACGACTCAAAATATTCTATATGACGCAGGCAGGCGTCAAGCCGCCGACCTTCGTCTTTTTCTGCAATGACGCGGAGCTGTTCCACTTCTCCTACCAGCGCTACCTCGAAAACCGTATTCGCGAGGCGTTCGGTCTGGAGGGAACGCCCGTGAAGATCGTCATTCGTGAAAGGGGAGACAAGTGATGGATCCTGTATTACAGATTTTACAAAACAGCATGGCGCCTTACTGGTGGATCTGGCTGCTCACCGCGGTCGTCGCCTATTTGATCGGCAGCATCAACCCGGCTGTCATCGTGACGCGCGTGTTCACCAAGGGCAAGAAGGATATCCGCGATATGGGCAGCGGCAACGCCGGTTTTACCAACGTGCTGCGCACCGTCGGCAAGGTTCCGGCGATCATCACCATCGTCTGTGACGCGCTCAAATGCGTGATCGCCGTCCTGATCGGCGGCTGGCTGTTCGGCGTGTTTGCCGGAGAAGGCGTCACCGCGCCGCTGGTCATGAATGTCGGCAAGTACCTCGCCGGAATCTTCTGTATTCTCGGCCATTCCTTTCCGCTCTATTTCCATTTCAAGGGCGGCAAGGGCGTCGTCTCGGCAGCAGCGCTCATGCTCACCGAGGACTGGCGCGTATTCCTGATGGTGCTCGGTACCTTCCTGATCCTGTTTTTGATCACCAAGATCATCTCGGTCGGCAGTATCGCAGGCGCCATTCTCTACGGTCCCTACACGTTTTTGGCGACCTTCGTCCTCGACCGTCTGCAATACGGCAACGATCTGCCCAGCATGGCGTACGTCATCATTTCAACGGTGTCGGCGCTGATCATCGGCACATTCGTCACCATCAAGCACAAGGACAACATCAAACGCCTGCTGCGCGGCGAGGAAAAAAAGATCCACGCAAAGAAATAAGCATTTTGAGAGCGGACGCCATGTCCGCTCTTTTTTATCTCATCGTGCTGTAGGGTTCGGTCTTGTTTCTGCCCCCTAATTGGGGGACTGAGGGGGTCTGGGCAAAGCCGTACCCGAACCGGGATTGTTCGACAACCTTTCCTCTCATACCGACTTTCGTATACAAACCCCCAACGCAAGCCGGGAGCCCACAAGGGGCTCCCCTACAGATCAACTTACCACTGCGCCGAAGGCGCAACTAATAACTAACAACCTGTCTGCACGGAGAAAGTGCCCACCGGCACTTGATTTTTCTGTCAAAAAGTAGTACAATAATAATTGGTGTATAAAACCGATTTTGTAAAATTCTGATAGAGGGTGACAATCTTGACCGACTGTATTTTCTGTAAAATCGTTGACGGTTCCATTCCGTCCAAAAAGGTTTACGAGGACGATAAGATCATTTGCTTCTATGACCTCAATCCGCAGGCTCCCGTGCATGTGCTCATCGTACCCAAGGAGCACATCTGCTGTGCCGACGCGATCAATGAGGACAACGCGGATATCATCGCGTATATCTTCACCAAGATCCCCGAAATTGCCAAGACGCTCGGACTGAGCAACGGCTACCGCATTATCAACAACTGCGGCGACGACGCCTGCCAGACCGTCAAGCATATCCACTTCCACGTTCTCGGCGGCAAGCAGCTTGCCGGACAAATGGCATAAGGAGACCGCGCATGGACACTTATAAGATCAATATCGCCGGCGTGGAGCGTGAACTTCCGCTGTTTCCCGTAAACGAAAAGGTCAGCATTGCCGCTTTCATCATGTTCGGCGACGTAGAAGTCACTGAAAAGGCAGCCGCCGAACTGCTCAAACGCTGCCCGGAGCATGACGTGTGTGTATCCGCTGAGGCAAAGGGCATTCCGCTTTGCTACGAGATGGCGCGTCAGGGCTGCCGCGAGTATGTCATCGCGCGCAAGAGCGTCAAGGTCTACATGCGCAACTGTACCGAGGTCACGCTGAACTCCATCACCACCGCGCGTGAGCAGACGCTTTATCTCGGCGAGGACGACGTCGCGTTCCTCAAGGGCAAGCGAGTCCTGCTGGTCGACGACGTGGTTTCTACCGGCGAGAGTCTGACGGCGCTGGAACACCTGATGGATTCCTGCGGCGCGAAGATCGTCGGCAAGGCTTGTGTGCTTGCCGAGGGCGACGCCAAGACCAGAGATGATATCATCTATCTGGAGCCGCTGCCGCTGTTTGTAAAGGATTAAAAAATCAAGGGTTCGGTCGATCCGAACCCTGTTTTCGTAAGGAGGCGAACGCCTGTGCCAAAAATCACCGAAGCGGAGTTGAAGCAGCAGATCAAAACCCGGCAATTCGCGCCGGTCTATATCCTCTACGGTACCGAGCAGATGTACGTGCGCAGCTATACCAAAAAGCTGGTCGAAGCGGTCGCCGGCAAAACGCCGTCGGATTTCAATTTTCACCGCTTTTCAGGCGACGTCGATCTGCGCGAACTGGCGGCGGCGATGTACGTCGCGCCGTTTATGAGCGAGTACAACGTCGTGGTCGTCAGTGACATCTTCCTTGATTCCATGTCAAAGGACGACGCGGACAATTTCAAGGATATCTGCGCCCAGACGATCGAGGGTACGGTGCTGATCGTCTCCATGCCGTCCAACATTCCAAGCGCCAAGAAGTCCGTCTTTGATTCGATCGTCAAAAAGGCGGAGAAAAACGGCGCGGTGATCAAATTTGAAAAGCCCAACGCCCTGACGACGGAGAAGTTCATCGCGAAATGGGCGAATGAAAACGGCAAGATGATTTCGCGCGTGGCTGCCAACAAACTTGTCTCGCTCTGCGGCGACGACCTCACACGGCTCAAAAACGAGGTCGACAAGATTTGCGCTTATTCAAAGGGCGATGAGGTCACGCTGGAGGACATCGACAAGCTCGCCACCGTCAATCTGGAGAGCCGTATCTTCGATCTCTCCGACGCGGTGCTCGCCGGCAACGGCGAAAAGGCGTTCCGTGTGCTCGACCTGCTCTTCTTCCAGAAGGAGGAGCCGATCGCCATGCTCTACACGCTCTCCAACTCCTTCATCGACGCCTACCGTATGCGCGTCGCGACGGAATGCGGCGTGATGCCCGACGAGGTCGCCAAGGATTTCGGCTACGGCAAGCGCACCTTTGTGCTCTCAAAGGTCAAGCGCTCGACGGCGCGCGTCAGCACCGAGGCGCTGCGAAAGAGTCTGCAGATATTGATCGACGCGGATTTCAAGTTCAAATCCGTGCGCGTGAATCCGAGACTCTATCTCGAACAGGTCATCGCGCAGCTGCTGCTGACCGCCAAGGAGGGCAGGATTTGATCAAGCTAAAGGAAGCGGTCATCGTCGAAGGCCGCTATGACAAAATCAAGCTCAGTTCCCTGATCGACGCGCCGATCATCGAGACGAACGGCTTCCGCGTGTTTTCTGATAAAGAAAAAATCAGCCTGATCCGCCGTATCGCCGCCACCCGCGGTATCTTGGTATTCACCGACAGCGACGGCGCCGGTTTTCTGATCCGCAACTTCCTCAACGGCGCTGTGCCAAAGGAGCAGATCAGGCATTGCTATATCCCACAGCTTCACGGCAAGGAGAAGCGCAAAGCCCATCCCGGCAAGGAGGGCTTGCTCGGCGTTGAGGGCGTGAGCGATGAGGTCATTCTGAATGCCATTCGCCGAAGCGGCGCGACCATTCTCGGCGAAGAAGGCAAACCGCCGCAGACCATCACCAAGGCGGACTTGTTCGACCTCGGACTGACCGGAACCCCCAACGCCGCCGAACTCCGAAAAAAACTGCTCCGCCATCTCGACATGCCGTCCTACTTATCAACGAACGCCATGCTGACCGCGTTAAATTGTTTATATTC